>DFNN01000087.1 GCA_002376065.1 Caryophanales bacterium UBA3566 | reverse complement strand
GAGGGTGCGCCAGTTCGGTTGCACATATATAGTTGGTGGGAATCCAACCTAGTAAGATTTAGCAAATCGCTAGTAGTTAGTCTTGGAGCCAAAGCCGTGAGGTAAGGTTTAAGCGTAGACAAACAACCATACGAGCCGTAATGCGAAAGCGTGAAGTGATGGAGCCTCGTTAAGTATAAAGAGCGGAAGTTGATGTCCTCCTCGCGACAGCAAACAATACCTACTTATTTGATAAAGCAAGAATAAGAGAGTTCCGTCGGGGTCATAGAGCATGGCGAGTATGAGAGTGTTATATGTGTGATACCTGGGAGATCTCATATACTCCATAAAGGTAATGGACGATCAAGCGTGATATAAAACGTAAGATGACCCAAAAGGTATGTGAGAAGTCGGACTAACTCATAGTAGTGACGAAGCGAGTAACGACCGTGGAGCGAAGGAGTTAGCATATATTCGCGTTACTAAAGAAAACAAATCTAGGCACGAGAGGCAGTAAGAAATGGAAAATGAACTTAGGAACATAAGAGAGCAATCAAAGAAGTTCAAAACTGTACAAGGTTGTATGCATTGTATAAATGAGAAAACACTTATACAAGAACACGAGAAACAAGTGCGGGGTAAAGCCCGAGGAGTGGACGGAGTGACTAAAATCAAATACGGAGAAGAACTAGAAGAAAATATAAAAGACCTAGTTAAGCGTATGAAGTCACTTAGTTACAAACCGAAACCAGTGAGAAGAGCATACATACCTAAAGGGAACGGAAAGCAAAGACCTTTGGGAATACCTTCATATGAAGATAAGTTAGTACAAGGCGCGATGAGAAGAGTGTTAGATGAAGTATATGAAAGTAGATTTATGAAATTCTCATATGGATTTAGAAAAGGAATGAATGCCCATGGGGCAGTCGCACGAATAAATCTATTAATGATGAGGAAGAAACTAAACTATGTAGTAGATGCGGACATCAAAGGATTCTTCGATAATGTAGACCATAAATGGTTAATAAAGTTCTTAGAAAATGATATAGAAGATAAAAGATTTATCAGATATATCAATCGATTTTTAATCGCAGGAGTAATGGAAGATGGTAGAGTTATAGAGAGTGATAAAGGGACACCGCAAGGAGGACTAATATCACCAGTACTCGCAAATGTATATTTGCATTACGTGCTTGATTTATGGTTTGAAAAGCAAATCAAGAAGAACTATAAAGGACAAGCACAAATTGTAAGATACGCGGATGACTTTGTATGTATGTTTCAGTACGAAAGTGAAGCGAAAAGATTTTATCAAGAACTAAAAGAAAGATTATCGGAATTTGGTCTAGAATTAGCCGAAGACAAAAGCAAAATTATGCCTTTTGGTCGATTTGCGAAAGAAAATCATAACAGTAGAGAAACCTTTGATTTTCTTGGCTTTACATTTATCAATGGGAAGACAAGAACAGACAAATACAGAGTAGAAATTCGTACAAGCGAAAAGAAACTGAAGTTAAAACGAAGAGCGGTTAGAAAATGGCTTAAGGTAGTACATCAATTACCAATTGATAGTATTATTGACAAGTTAAACCGCAAGATTGTGGGACACTATGCATATTATGGTATATCTGGAAATTATCGAAGTTTATTGAAGTTTTACCACTATGTGAAAAGAACATTGTATAAAATGCTTAATCGAAGGAGTCAACGTAGGTATCTAAATTGGGAAAGATTTTATAAGAAATTAGAAAGAAAACCTATAGTTAAACCACAATTATACGTTAATGTTTGGTAATTAAGAATATATGAAGAGCCTATTGCCTTAATAAGGCACGATGGGTTCTGTGAGGGGCTTATAAGACTTACCCTTACGTCAAAGAAAGGAGTATGTCGAGAATAGTCTACTCGACTGATACCATGACATTTGAAGAACTATACTTAGAAGAGAGTAAACATTGGTATTTCGAAAAATTGACCAAGTTTGTTAATCATGCGTATAAGGAAAAAACTGTTTATCCACCAAAATCGGAATTGTTTAGAGCATTTGAACTTTCCCCCTTAGAGAAAACAAAAGTAGTCATTCTTGGACAAGATCCATACCATAATAAAAATCAAGCAAACGGCTTGGCATTTAGTGTCCGAAAAGAAGTGAAAATACCGCCTTCTTTACATAATATATTTAAAGAAATGAACGATGATTTAGGTCTTCCTTATCCACCACATGGTGATTTAACATCTTGGGCAGAACAAGGTGTTTTATTGATGAATGCTGTCCTCAGTGTCGAAGCGAATCAACCGTTGTCACATGTCAACAAAGGATGGGAACAGTTTACTGATAGAGTGTTATGTGAACTTAATAAAACCAATAGACCTATCGTTTTTGTATTTTGGGGAAGAGAAGCACAAAAAAAAGCACGACTCATCACCAATGAAATCCATCATGTGATTTCCTCGAGTCATCCTTCTCCTTTATCTGCGAGACATTCGTTTTTTGGCAGCAAAGTATTTACAAAAATCAACCGATTTTTGGTCAAAACAAATCAAAGTCCTATCGATTTCGAAATCAAGTGAGTTCTGCTTGATTTCTTTTTGTTATATGATACAATCATACTATAGATCAGAGTAGCTATTTCGCGTTAAGTGTTACACCATGGGAAGTCGGGTGTAAACGAACACATTTGTGGCGGTGAAATAGCGCGTCCGCTGAAGATTTTTTTCTTGTGGACCTCTTTCATTTTAAAGGAGGTTTTTTTGTTGCATACTAGATTATCGACACGTAGTATTACAAGACTTGCATTACTCGTTTCAATGAGCATTATTTTAAAATCATTTATGAGTTTGGAAACTGGGGTATTTCGATTTTCATTTTTTGATATTCCTTTGATGAGTTTGGGGATGATGTTTGATCCTTTTAGCGCCATTATTGCTGGATTCATTGTTGACTTTGTCCATGTTTTGATCAGTCCATTTGCGTTTACATTTAATTTAATGACTGTATCAACCATTATGTGGGCATTGATTCCAAGTTTGGTTTTATATCGCAAAACAGTGACTTTACCAAAAATTATTGTAGTTGTGATATTTACTAGTTTACTTGCGTTTAGTCTAAATTCACTTCAACTGTATTTATGGGTTGGAGAAGGAATGTTTGCGCAAGTACCGCTTAGATTGATTACAGCGATTTTAAAAATGCCACTACAAGTAATGGCTTTGCATGTATTATACCATCGAGTGTTGGTGCATTCATTTACACTAGTTAAAGAAAGATGATTCCTTAAGGAACCATCTTTTTTTTGAGCTCTTCAATTTGTTTTAAGGCTTCTTTATTATCAATTGCTGGAATGTGATCTGTATCACTTGCGGTGATGAAATGTTTTTCTTTAACTTGAAATAAATTTGCCAAAATATCAAATGTTAGTCGCGCTCCATCAAACATGTTATCACTCTTACTACCAGCACTTGTGACAACAATCAAACGATTTATATGAAAATCTAATTTTTTATGATGAACAAAACGTTCTGCAAAATATCTTTGAAAACGATTGATGACTTTCAAAAGTTCATTGCTAAAGGCACCAAAATAAATTGGTGAAGAAAGGATCAATGTATCAGTTTTGCGTAATGCTTGATAAATTTCTTCCATATCATCTACTTTGTTGCATCCTAATTTATGGTCACAAAATTTACAGTCATTACAAGATTGAATGTGTAAATCATAACAGTGAAAAATCTCAAACTCTTTATGCAAATGTTTGACAAAATTTTCTGTTAAGGCTAAGGTCATTGAACCTTTATTGGGAGAGCCATTTAAAATTAGTATCATAGTATCACCACCTAGTTATATTTTAGCATAAAAAAAGTAGGGTTGCACCCTACTTTTAAAGTTCTACAATTTTCACTTCACCCGCACCAAGATGTAAATCTATGGTGTTATGGTCAAATATTTGCGTAAATGGACGTGGTCCTTCATGAGTAGAAAACAAGAGTTTTCCTTTGTTTTCTTGGTTGTTTGATTGTTCTCTTAATTGATGAATGTTCACACGTAAATAGTGCTCAGCATGGACATTGGCATTGGCAAGAACAAGCAAGACATTTTCTTTTGCGATTTTACGCTTATTGTAAAAGGCAAACCCAATAAATTCATTTGGATGATGTACAGCATATAAAGGTACAAAGTGATCTGTATTTGTGATTGCTTTTAAGTATTTTTTACGGAACGGTTTGATGTAATCTAAAATATCTGGCAGTTCCCATCTACGTTCATTGGTGTAATGAAACTGGTATTTATCAAAAAGAGCAAGTTTTCCATAAAATGGATCATTTGGATCAAGAACATATTGCTCATCATCACGGCAATCAAGTCCTGTGTTCATTGGTTGTTTTTCGTAGACTTCTTGTGCACTATTGATAAATGGAACACCATTTGGCATAAACATATTGAGGATAGTTAAGACTTTTGAAAGGTTTTCTCCACCTTCACGTGCCGCTAATCTTGGTGTATCATGTGTTTCTCCATTGGCAAATGTAGGTAGTGGTAAGTTGACTGAGTCATACATAAACTCTTTTAATTTTCCTTCAAACACTCTTGGTTCCATCACGAATCCATTACCGATGATCATATTGTAGCCATTTTCTTTTGCTTTATCTGCGTTTTGTGGTTGTAATTCTTCTGCAATAAAGGCAAAATCTTGATCGTTTTCTTTGGCGTTTGAAATGATCATATGAAGCAATTCTTTTGGGAGCGCATGACCCATATCTATACGAGCTCCATCAATCCCAAAACGACGTTGAAAACTTGGAATGACATCAGCAAGTTTTTTCCATAACTTCATATTTGGTTTATCTCCTGGATACATATTTGATTTGATGGTATCAAATAAAATATATGGAGGTCGAGCAGTGGTATCTAAAAATTCTTTTGTCGCAGTTGGAAAGTCCTCATACATACGGAAGAATGTGACATCTGTCCATGGTGGTTGTTTGTCGTTGATGTAATCACTAAATGCTGGTGCGATACGTAAATCAAAATGTTGTTCGATTGCTGCACTTAAGTTATGTGCATGTTTGATTTTATTCCATAGTTTTTCATTTTGTGTTTTTGGATCATATTGAAACATATTGATGTGACGATATGTGTCCGCATCATTATAGACTTTTTCCATCATATCAATGGTTGGAGTAGCCGTTTCTGGAATTCCTTTGATTTTTGGTGAACGGTATTGATCATACTCACTTGCTTTGATCCAGTAAAACCAATCTGGATGATCTTTGATAAGATCATTTTCGACAGAATTGGTTCTAGGGATGATGTCGATCATAATGCGCATATCAAGGATGTGACAAGCTTCTACAAACGCTGCGAATTCTTCATCCAAGGTCATTTGATCTTTGGTGAGTGGGTCTTTTAAGTTTGGATCAAGCTCAGTGAAGTTTGAAACACCATAAGGGCTTCCTAAATCACCTTTTTTGTCTTTTAGGCTGAATTTTGATATTGGCAACATATATACTACATCCACACCCATTTTCTTTAAGAGTGGAAGAAGTGCGAGCATTTTCACAAATGTTCCAGTTTCAGGCATGTGATAGATGTTGCTTGTGTCTAAGGTCTCACTTCGATCATGATCCCAAGCTGCACTCGCACGAATCATCGTTGAATAGAGGACACTTTCTCTAATCCAGTCTCCTCCTGTGTAATTGCGTTTTGGAAGCTTTCTTTCTGTTGCGATTGATAATGATTTTGTATAATCAGTGTCTTTTTTCGCATTTGGTAAAATGTAATCTTGGATGACGCTTGCGTAAAAATCGTATGGATCAACGACCAATTCATGACTTTTTAAGCCAATGATTTTATTTGGGTCATAGTTAAAACAATTCCAAATATCTGGGACAGTATAGTTGTAAATTTGTTCATCATGGTTGTTTGTTAGAATATCGTGAAGTTTCTTCAAATTTGATTGCTTCATTGTATCAACCTCTTTTCATTCTCATTATAATCTATTTTTGGTTAAATTTAAACTTAAAATATAAATATGAAAACGTTACCTCTTAGGCTTTTCACTATGATTTTTTCTGGAAACATTGTATAATGTCGTTGAGGTGATAGAATGAAAAAGCCAGTAGTTTTAATTATTATGGACGGATTTGGTCTTCGTGAGGAAGATAATGGAAATGCGGTTCATATGGCAAAAAAACCAAACGTAGATTATTTAATGAAAGAATACCCAAACAGTACATTGACAGCGAGTGGAGAAGCAGTTGGATTACCTGATGGACAAATGGGAAATAGTGAAGTTGGACATTTGAATTTAGGGGCAGGACGTATTGTATATCAATCACTTACTAGAATCAATAAAGCTATTAAAGATGGTTCGTTTTTTGAAAATGAAGCGTATTTAAATGCGATTGAAAATGTAAAGAAAAAGGACTCAAAGTTACATATTTTTGCATTATTAAGTGATGGAGGAGTGCATTCACATATTTTACATGTTAAAGCACTTTTGGAACTTGCAAAAAAACAAGGTGTTAAAGACACTTATGTTCATGCATTTTTAGATGGCCGAGATGTACCACCTTCAAGTGCGCCGACATATATTGATGATTTAGAAGGACACATGAAAGAACATGATTATGGTGTGATTGCTTCAGTCCATGGTCGTTATTATGCGATGGATCGAGATAAGAACTTTGATCGTTTACAAAAAGCATATGATATATTGGTCGAAGCAAAAGGTAAAAAAGCTAAGTCTGCCAAAAGTGGTGTACTTGCATCATATAAAGATGGAATTGAAGATGAGTTTGTGATTCCATTTATTGTGGATGAAAAAGGGATTGTAGAAGATGGAGATAGTGTTATCTTCTCAAACTTTAGACCAGATAGAGCAATAGAAATTGGAACAGCAATTTCTAATCCAGAAGCATCACCTGCAGATACTAGTAATGGTCCGACAGATGTTACATTTGTTTCAACAATGTCATATAGTGAGAATGTCAAAGGTGAGATTGCTTTTGGACTTCAAAAGTTGGATAATATGATTGGTGATGTCATTAGTGAACAAGGAATGAAACAACTTCGCATTGCTGAAACGGAAAAATATGCACACGTCACATTTTTCTTTGATGGCGGTGTTGATAAGGAAATTAAAAATTCTAAACGTGTTCTTGTCAATTCACCAAAAGTTGCGACATATGAAATGAAACCAGAGATGAGTGCATATGAAGTAACTGATAAAGTATTAGAAGAATTAGAACATGGGAATCACGATATGGTTATCTTGAATTATGCGAATTGTGATATGGTTGGGCATACAGGATTTATTCCAGCTGCTGTAAAAGCGGTTGAAGTGGTTGATGAATGTGTTGGTAAAGTTGTCGATGCGACCCTTGATAAAGGTGGCGTTGCGATTATTACTGCAGACCATGGGAATGCTGAGAAAATGTTAGATGAAAATGACAATCCTTTTACAGCACATACAACAAGTATTGTACCGTTGATTGTGACTGATAAAAATGTGAAAGTTCGTGATGGTGGTATCTTAGCGGATATTGCACCGACGATTCTAGAATACTTAGAAGTACCTCTTCCAAAAGAAATGACAGGGAAAAGCTTGGTAGTTAAAAAGTAAATATCATCACAAAACCAATACGAGAACGTATTGGTTTTTTCTTTTTGTTAAAACAAATTTTCTTTTTGAAAGTGTTTACAAAATAGATATATCATTTGTATATTGGAAAGAAGTATTCTATAATAAAGATGTATGTATTTTAATAAAATCAAAGGAGATGTTTAAAAATGCCATACATTACTGATGTATACGCAAGAGAAGTACTTGACTCTCGTGGGAACCCTACAATTGAAGTAGAAGTTTATACTGATTCAGGAGCATTTGGACGTGCGCTTGTACCAAGTGGAGCTTCAACTGGTGAACATGAAGCTGTTGAATTACGCGACGGAGACAAAAACCGTTACTTAGGAAAAGGTGTTGAACTAGCGGTTGAGAATGTAAACCAAAAAATCGCACCTGAATTACTTGGAATGGACGTAACTCAACAAGTATTGATCGATCAAATTATGATTGATTTAGACGGAACTATGAACAAAGGTAAATTAGGAGCGAACGCTATTTTAGGTGTATCGATGGCAGTAGCAAGAGCTGCGGCTGATTATGTTGGTTTACCATTATACTTATACTTAGGTGGATTTAACGCAAAAGAATTGCCTACACCAATGATGAACATCATTAATGGTGGTTCACACGCAGATAATAACGTGGACTTCCAAGAGTTTATGATTATGCCTGTAGGAGCGCCTACTTTTAAAGAAGCATTGCGTATGGGGGCAGAAATTTTCCATGCATTAAAAGCTGTTTTAAAAGGAAAAGGTTACAATACTGCAGTTGGTGATGAAGGTGGATTTGCACCGAATTTAGGTTCAAATGAAGAAGCACTAGAAGTCATCATGACAGCGATTGAAAAAGCTGGATACAAACCAGGTAGTGATGTTATGTTGGCAATGGATGTTGCTTCTAGTGAATTTTACAACAAAGATAAAGGTGTCTATGTATTAGCTGGTGAAGGTGGTAAAGAATTGACTGCTGCTGAACTTGTTGATTTCTATGACATGTTGGTTGATAAATATCCAATTATCTCAATTGAAGATGGATTAGATGAAAATGATTGGGATGGATGGAAAGTTCAAACTGAAAAATTAGGTCATAAAATACAACTTGTTGGTGATGATTTATTTGTGACAAATACTGAACGTTTAGCAAGTGGTATTGAAAAAGGAATCGCAAACTCTATTTTGATTAAAGTAAACCAAATTGGTACTTTAACTGAAACTTTTGAAGCAATTGAAATGGCAAAAAAAGCAGGATATACTGCAGTTATTTCACATAGAAGTGGTGAAACTGAAGATTCTATTATTGCGGACATTGCTGTTGCGACAAATGCAGGACAAATCAAAACTGGTTCTTTATCAAGAACTGATCGTATTGCAAAATACAATCAATTGTTAAGAATTGAAGATGAGCTTGGAGATACTGCTAAGTATAATGGTATCAAATCTTTTTATAATTTAAAAAAATAATTGAAATAATTACTTAGAAAGCAACGCATTGTTGCTTTCTTTTTTTTGCATTGACTCTAGACAACATTATGGTTTATTATATAAATGATATGCAAAAGGAGGGAACAACATGAAAGCAGTGTTTCGTATTAAGAGTTTTCGGTTGCTGTTTTTAGGAAACTTGGTATCAGAAATTGGAAATAGTTTGTATGCATTTGCGATTGGTCTTTATATTTTAGATTTAACAGGAAATGCACTAACAGCGGGTCTTTATTTGGGGTTAGGCGCATTTACTAGGGTTGCTTTTTCCCCACTAGCTGGTGTGTTGGTTGATAAGATAGATCGAATCAAAGTTATTTATTTGACAGACTTCATTAGAGGATTGATTTTGATTGTCGCGGGATTCATTATTTTTGGAGGAATCAGTGACACTGTAACATTGTATATATTGTTTGTAGTTGCATTTTTGTTGAATGTGAATATGGCATTTTTTGGTCCTGCTGTGACAAGTGGTTTACCTGATATCGTAGGAGAAGAGCATTTGCAAACAGCCAATGCGGCAAATAGTTTGGTTCAAAGTTTGCGTTCAATTATTGGTGTACTTGCTGGTGCTATTGTATATGCGTTTTTAGGATTTAAGTGGATTATTATCGCCAACGCAATTAGTTTTATCTTAAGTGGAATCTCTGAGATGTTTATTCGTTACAAAGAAGGATATGTTCGACATGAAGTGTCGAAAGAATCGTATTTTAGTGACTTTAAAGAAGGACTTAGATATATTAAAAAAAGAACTGGATTGTTCCAAATGATTTTATTAAGCTTACTGCTTAATTTTTCGATTACACCACTATTATCGAATGGGATTCCTTACTTATTTCGCGTAGATTTAAACCGTACAGAGTTAGAACTTGCGGTTCCTGAAGTAATGTTTAGTGCTTCTATGTTCGTGGCAGGAATCGTCATTGGTAGTATCGCCATCAAAAGTATTCGCAAAACAATTACCTCTGGTATTATTTTGATGACTGTGTTATTTTCTTTCACCGCACTTTGGTTCCATTTGATCTATAATGGGATGATTTCATTCACTTTATTTTATCTCATCTTTAATTTAGATATGGTTTTGATGGCTGCGGTATTAATCTTTGTTAATATACCATTAAATACTGGATTGATGTTGGCGGTGCATGCGGAGTATCGTGGTCGAGTATTTAGTACGCTAAGTGCGATTAGCGCAGGGGCAATCCCAATAGCGCTTGTGCTAGGTGGTGCAATCTTAGAATATGGTAATATCACTTGGTTAGGAATATTTTGTGTGAGTGTATTACTCATTCCTACGATTGGGTTTGCGAGAAATAAAAAAGTACAAGGTTTACTGGAAAGTTTGGATGCGAAGAAACGAGAAATGGCATTACAAGAGGAAGAAACCTTGTAAGTTACGCTGTAATATAAGAAATCGCTAGAAAAACACTCTTTGTGCTTGATTTTCTAGTGATTTACCTCTATAATATTAATGTTAACTTGAGAGTTAAAGATGGATAGATATTTAGGAGGAATAACAATGGATTGGAATGATATCTTATTACTAGTTGTGTCATTATTTTTAATCACACTAGTTGTTTTACAAAGTTCAAAAGATAGTATTGATAATGCGTTTAGCGGAGAAAAAAGCGAATTGTTTAACAATCAAAAGCAACGTGGATTTGATTTGGTTATGAGCCGTACTACTGCGGTGACAAGTACGTTATTTGTTGTGCTAGCAGTTATTGCAATGATATCTTAAGAACACAATATTGTGTTCTTTTTTTTCACGAGTAGGAGGGTTTTATGAGAGATAAAATCGTTGATATATTAAATAAAGAAGAAAATAAAAAATTAAAGGCTGAGGAGTTAAAGAAACTTCTCGGTGTTTCTGCGAGCGAAGAACTTGTTTCTTTTATGAAATCATTAAATGAGCTTGTAGAAGAAGCGGAAGTCATTGAAAACAATAATCAAGAATTTAGTTTGATTAAGCATACAAATTTTGTTAGAGGAACATTAGATTTAAAAGAACGTGGATTTGGATTCTTATTACCAGAGGACCCAGCGCTTGATGATATTTTTATCCCGTCTGATCAAGTACATAGTGCGATGAATAAAGATCGCGTACTTGTGCATGTGCAACGTGCAAAAAGTGGGATGCGTGATGAAGGTGAAATTAAACGTATATTAGAACGTAAATATACACATATTATTGGGACTTTTATGTTCCGTTATGGTATGGGATTTATTGAATCAGATGATAAAACAATCAAACAAGATGTCGTCGTCAAACAAGAAAATATTCAAGGTGCGAAGAAAAATGATAAAGTACGTGCAAAAATCATTAATTATTCTTTGCGTGGCAAAATTGAATGTGTTGTGACGGAAGTTTTAGGAAACAAAAATGATAAAGGGGTAGACATTTATAGTAAAATTTTAAAATATGATGTTGATCCTATTTTTCCTGATGAAGTAATGAAAGCTGCGCTTTCTTTTGATCGAATACATGAAGAAGATTTAAAGGGTAGAACTGATTTAACCAATGATTTAATTGTGACAATAGATGGAGAAAGTGCGAAAGATTTTGATGACGCAGTCATTGTGAAGAAACTTGAGAATGGTCATTATCATTTGGGTGTACACATCGCTGATGTTAGTCATTATGTGACGGAAGATTCTATATTAGATAAAGAAGCATATCACCGAGGAACGAGTATTTATATGCCTGGGCAAGTGATTCCTATGTTGCCTGAAGGGTTAAGCAACAATTTATGTTCTTTGATGCCTGATGTTTTACGTTTAACAATTTCTTGTGATATGGAAATAGATGAGCAAGGGAAAGTTGTCAATCAACATATTTACCCTAGTTATATTCAATCAAAAGCAAGAATGACGTATACAAAAGTCAATAAGATTCTTGCAAAAGATGATAAGTTAACTAGTGAATATAAAGACTTTGTACCAATGTTTTACTTGATGAAAGAATTGTCAGACATATTACTTAAAAGACGTGAACAAGAAGGCTCAATCAACTTTGAAAGTGATGAAGCAGAAATCATCCTTGATGAAAATGGTAAAGCAGTCGATGTGAAACTTCGTGAACGTGGAGAAAGTGAACACATCATTGAAGAATTTATGTTGAAAGCAAATCAAACAATCGCTGAACATGTTTACTGGATGAATTTACCGTTTATATACCGTGTACATGAAGATCCAAAAGAAGAAAAAGTGATGCGTTTAATCAAAATGGCAAAAGCATTAGGTTTTTCTGTGAAAGCGCATAAAGAAATATCAAATTTTGAACTGCAAAAATTACAACAAAAAATCAAAGGAACAAAAAGTGAAAAAGGGATTAGTTTGCTGATGTTGCGAAGTATGCAAAAAGCAATTTATAGCAAAGAAGCGATTGGTCACTTTGGCTTAGGGTTTGATTTTTATACCCACTTCACTTCACCTATTAGAAGATACCCTGATTTGATTGTCCATCGTTTGTTACGTACGTATTTATTTAAGCAAGATATCGGGATGGAAACAATTGAACATTACGGTGGTGTTTTAAAAGGGATTGCGGCGCAAGCAAGTGAAACAGAAAGACAAGCTGTTTTATTAGAACGTGAAGTTGTTGATATGAAAAAAGCGGAATATATTTCAAAATACATCAATAAGCAATTTAATGGTGTTGTTTCAAGTGTAACATCGTTTGGTATTTATGTTTCATTAGATAACTCTGTTGAAGGGCTTATTCATATTAGTAATTTAAAAGGGGATTATTATGTTTATGATCCTGATATGATGATGCTTGTTGGAGAACGTACAAAGAAAACTTATCGTGTTGGTGATGAACTTAGAATCAAAGTAACCAACGCCAACATCACTGAAGGTGAAGTTGACTTTGTTCCTGTAAAGGGGTGAAAACATGGCAGTAATCGCAACAAATAAAAAAGCAAAACATGACTATTTCTTACAAGATACTTATGAAGCAGGAATCAAACTCCTTGGTAGTGAGATAAAAAGTATTCGTCAAGGTAAAGTGAACTTTTTAGATGCGTATGCGTATATTCGAAATGGGGAAGCCTATTTAATGAATATGCATATTGGGCAGTATAAAGAAAGTAACCGATACAACCATGATGAAACAAGAACGAGAAAACTTTTACTACATAAAAGAGAAATAGAAAAGATTGATCAAAAAATCAAACAAGATTCATTAACCTTAATCCCAACAAAACTGTATCTTGTACATGGATTATGTAAAGTAGAAATTGCTCTTGCTAAAGGTAAAAAAATGTTTGATAAAAGACAATCTTTAAAAGAAAAAGATGCACAAAGAAGAATACAAAAAGGAATGAAAGATCGCTATTAGTTGTTTTGCTTTTCTTTCATTCCTACTTATAGTATAATAGTAATGCAAATGGGGTTGTTCTGGATTCGACAATGTAACTAGAGCTTGATAAGCATGCCTTGGTTGTGCAAGTAAAAACACTAGGTTAAATATAACCGGAAACCAAAATTACGCTTACGCGGCTTAAGAAAAAGCTGCGATCTTCTCTCTAAAGAGTCTACGCTTTTTAGGGAAGAACAATTAGTAGACTATACATCCTTATGTACCGCCTTCACATAGGATAAGAACCCAATAAGGCTCGTTCATGGTGTTGGTTGTTTACCCCCAAGCTGTGAATTAAACAATAGGGCGAACTAAGCATGTAGAAAGTTGAGTAGCGGTTATGTTGCACAGGGGTTCAAATCCCCTCAACTCCACCATCAGTACTATTTAAGTTTATTCCTATTCAAAAAACAGGGTTAACGCCTTTGTTTAGCGAATGATAGGAATAGGCTTTTTTTATTTTCTAGTGATAAACTAACATTTCGGACAGTATTTTGGACAATTATAATTGGACAAATCGTTCTGGGATTTGAGGGGATTTAGAATTTGCTGATTTTGCCAAAAACCGTGGAGTTGAGGGGATTTAAACTTTACACCCTAAATAATGATTTAAGACCGCCATTAAGCGGTCTTTATTTTTTTTGAGTATATAATTTTGTCCTAATATAAGTCGATTTGACTGTCCAATTTGTGTTCTGTTTTTCTTATCAAATAACTCGTTTTAATCTTGTGAAATGAGTCTACAGGTTTTTTAGTTCTTTCAAGATCGAACGCTAATCCAAAACTTACCTTGTTTCTGCTTTTAACTACTACATGATTGAATAACTCATCAATGGGGAAATCTTCTAAGTTGTTAATAGGTTTCTTATATGGTTTCAATAATTTTTTATAATATAATATCTTTTTTTCTGCATCGTAAGATGTGATGATTTTATTGTTTAGGTAGGCTATATCAATCTCTGCTTGCTCTTTATCATATAGAAGCTCTCTCTTTATTGTTTCATCATCAGGATCATCATTTAGAAATCTACTGATCTTTTGTTGTAAGGCGTTTATTTTGCCTTCTAAGGCTTTTATATCTTCCTTCAGGTGCACTGCTATGATTTTCTAGG
>DFNN01000084.1 GCA_002376065.1 Caryophanales bacterium UBA3566 | reverse complement strand
AAGAAAATCAAAGATATGCAGAACTATCTGTATATGTATGATTTCAACAAGTTGCATCTATATCTAGATCAACATTACCAGGAGTTCTTAGTAGCTGGAAAAGAACGGTTCAAAAAGGCATACACTAAAATGATTCGTAAGAATAATTACTTTTTACATGATTACTGGGTAAAAAAGAAACACATTGATCCTAGAAAACATTACTTTCAATGGAAAATGAAAAATGGAATAGCCGTTCCTGATATTGCATTTGAGGATGGACTCACTCCTGGTGGTAAGAATTATTTAGACTTACTGAAGGAATATGTAGAACTGTATATCTATCACAATTACATACCGAACTTCATCATGAGTAATCAACCAGTACTTGAAGTGGCCGAAATCGTAAGCAAAAAGCAAATTAAGAAATTGTTTTCCAAAAAACTATCGCATGATCACTTCAGAATTAAAGAAGATCATCCAATGCCATTTCCAAAACGTGGCTATGTGATTGAAACTGAAACACAACAATTTTACAACAACGCAGATAAAGAACTTGAACATCAAATAAAAGATACTTCTGGTACAACCAACTTATATGCTGCAAAAAGACATTTGTTAGGTGAAGATTTATTCATCACTGGAATTACGCAAAATCATTTAAGACCAATCGCAGCATTAAGAGAACTCTATCCAAGTTACCAACATGTCTTTAAGTTTAAGTTTCGAGCAACATCTGATTTTACAAGATTTTTTTTAGAGATACTGATCGGATTAAAACGATTTAAAATAACTAGAATACGCTTCTATAGATGGGTTAAGAAAACCTATACTCCACTTAAAGTAAAAGAGTTGGATAAACCATCTGGCAATAAAGGAAAAGCAATCTTCACGAATGGTCGAATCAATAAAGTTCGAAAAAAGATTGCGAAACTTAGATCAAGCCAAGCTAAGAAGTTGGCCAATGGATACATTGAATTTTACATTGGCGTGTATGACAACATCAAAGATGTGACTAAGAAAGTGAAATTTCCACGACTTGGAGTCCTCATTGAAAGTGACTCCAACAAGTTAACTTATAACGCATTTGGATTCAAACAAACTGTAAAAGTGAAAGATTGTTTCGGACTATTCGATACACATTATATGAGTTTTATGCGTGAAGAAAAAGACAAAAGACATAACGTGCATTTCAATGATCTACCAAACTGGAATAGTTTTGAACTTCATCTTGAAGATGCAACATTCATGAATTACAAGAGTATGTTAGAAGTGTTAAAAGCAGCTTTTGATGAAATAGCCAAGCAAGAGAAATTAAAAAAGAAACAAGAAAAGAAATTTTTACAGTTGAGTACAAATCGAGAATTACCAAACTATCATTTACTGGCTTTAGAAGATTTACTTAATCTAGCAATTGACTATGGCATTGATCCAAAAGTAAATGATATTGAAGAAATCACAAATATGAAAAAACCAGAACGTGAAGAATGGAAACATCATTTATTAAATCAATTTATGATCGAATGGAAAAAGTTCGATAGAGAGGAATGAACAAAATGTTAAAAGGATTCGCAATTGCAGCACTTGGATTAATTGGTATTTACTTACTGATTGATTATGATGTTATTAATCTTGGCCAAGCTGAAAATCTTGGTTCTAGTGTTCTTGACTGGATAATTGATCAATACCAAAAAGCAAAGGATGTGGTGTTTGGTGAAACAACGTAAATTTCTAATCATATTGATGTTTATTCTTGTATTTACTTTATCACTCACGAGCAATAAAACATTCGCAGCTAGTCCATCAGGAACAGGAAACATTGGTACAAGATATACCATTCCTTACAATCAAGGAAATGCCGATGTAACTTTCTTCTATCCTTCAGTAGTATACCGAGAAAACACACATACTTTACCAGTTCATATCAACCTAACTGATGCGGTTGGTAGTACATCGAAAGTAAACTATGTGAAAGAAATACTAGTTGAAGAAAGACCACTAGTTCCAGGTACTCCTGGAATTCAAAGATGGATTGAAGTAAAAAACATCTACAATGACAACTATCTTGAAACTAGTGAAACATCTAAGACACTCAACTTATATATTGATATACCAACCAGTGGTAGTTCTGCTACTGTAAAAATATTTGGTATGAGATATAACTTTGGTATTACTACACCTGAAACTTTTCCTGAGTATAGTAATTACACCATGCAGTTAACATTCAATACTCCAATTGAATTGACTGTCGATGTTGTGGATGGTGAAACCAATCCACCAGTGATTACAGGAAATCATATTTATGAAGGTGATGTAAACAATCCACCGACTCTTGAAGAACTTAAAGCAAGTTTAACTGCTACAGATGATGAAGATGGTGATTTATCAGAAGACATCACCGTTCATTATGAAGATTATTTAGGAAATGAGATGACTGTAGGAAATAGAAACGTTCATTTCATTGTTTATGATTCAGCTGGTAACTCAGATTATTTTGAAATGATTGTTAGGATCAATGACTTTGAAGTACCCACATTAACCTTAAGAGGTTCAGAAACTGTATATCACGAAGTTGGATCTAACTATAGTGATCAGGGAGTTATCTTCAATGACAATTATGATCCATCACGGACAATATTTCTTAACAATATCGTTGATGAAGATACATTAGGCACATATAACTTAACTTACACAGCAAGTGATGATTCAGGAAACACAGCTGAAGCAGTCACAAGAACAGTTATTGTCAGAGATACAACAGATCCATTTGTCATTGACAATATTCGCAATATCTCAACATACGATTCATTCAATGAATCAATTGATGATTTACTATCAGATATAAGAGTTTATGACAATTATGATGGTGATATCACAGAGACTATGACAATCGAGACTGACAATTATTCATCAAATATGGACACACCAGGATTTTACTCAGTGATCATTCAAGCCAGTGATTCATCTGGAAATCAACTATCGCATACAATCACCATTGAAGTAAAAGAAGATGAGTCACCAGTATTTACATTTACATCTAGATTTATTGAACTTAGTGAATACACTTTAATGACAATTGAAGATATCAAAGTATTTATTCGAAACCTAAACTAGAAAATAAGGAGCTAAAAATGAAAAAACTATTCACAGTATTATCATTGTTAATCTTTACAGTATTACTAGCAACTCAGACATTTGCATTTGAGCAAAAGGATTTTGATACATCAGAGTTCACTTCCTATGATGAAATCACTGAAGCTGAAGCAACTTGGTTTCTCCCTTCAGCACAAATGGACATATTTTATTTATTGATTGATGGTGAAGAATACATCGTTGGTACTAATCAGCCACCTTCAATGGATCCTCTTGCTATTTTATTAGACCAAGGACCTGATCCAACTGTAGGTTACTCTCTAAGAGTATCAGAGACTAGTCCTGATGTTTATGAGATTAAATTGTTCTTAGATGATGCACCACTTGAAAACAAAGCTTTCTCTGTCATCAAAGCACCAGGTACTATGCAAGATGAAATTGTTTATCTAAATGATGTTGATGATCCTTCTACTGTAGATGAAATCATCTCAATATTACAAGCAGATGATGACTTATCTGGAAATGTCACTGATGAAATCATAGTTGTAATGGACTTCTATACAGAAAGCATGGATCAAATCGGCGAAACAGCGATTGCCGTTGCTGTAAAAGATGAAAATTACAACACAACAATGATGTCAATTCTTATTGATACACAAGATGTCAATCCACCAACTGTTGAATTCACTAACTTTGACTCAAATACGAATATCATTCGGGTTCCTCTAGGTACGCCGATAGAAGAAATCTATTCTGACTATATACCACAAGACCTCACAATCATTGATGAACATGAAGGCGAACTAGGTCAAAGCTCAGTTCTCACTTACATGGGAATACCTGAAGGATTTGATGAAATTACAGACTCAACCATTGAAGGAGACTACAATCAATATATTGAAGCACAAGATAGTTTTGGTAATATTGGTCGACTTGAATATACCATTAGAATTCAAGACATGACTCCACCTGATATCAGTGGTCCAACATCGATTTACAAAAAAGATAACTACATCTTATCAGCTGACTTCTTCTTATCATATTTCACCGCTACCGACAATCTAGATGGTGATATTACATCAAACATCGATGTTGTCTCAAATGAGTATCTTGGAAATGCTGATACGCCTGGTGTATATGAAGTAGTCCTTAGTGTTACTGATGAAGACTCAAATACAACCTCATTAACATTAACAATCACAGTATCTGAAGATATGCTTTCATACTTAATTGTTGATAAGTACCAGTGGATTGTACCAAACAACATGACACTAACAAATCCACAATTCGTTCAAGAACTAAAGCGCATCGATGATTTACCAGATGATAATTTTGTATTTACTTCAGTAAGTGATACTTATACAGCAAATGCTGAAACAAATGGATCCTATGAAAAAGTATTTACACTAGCAAGTGGTTCAGGATCAAACTTCTCTAGAGATATCACTGTTTCAGTAGTTGATCCAAATATTGATGTGATTGAAGATGATCCTACATTCTTTGAAAATGTTGAAGTAAGACTTCTAGGAGCCCTTACATTTTTCAAGAAAACATGGTGGATGTTTGGAGCTGCATTCTTGGTAGGGTTCGGAATCTATCAAAATAAAAAATAATCAGTAAGGTGGTGACTCCATGAA
>DFNN01000075.1 GCA_002376065.1 Caryophanales bacterium UBA3566 | reverse complement strand
TTCCAATTAGTATATTTACCTTATCTATTATATCACACATGAGAAAAAAGGCCTGAAGAAATCAGGCCTCTTTATGTTGATATTGTAACTTATAAAGTTGATAATAATGTTTTTTGTTTTTAAGAAGTTCTTGATGCGAACCTTCTTCGATGATTTCACCTTTGCTTAAGACGATGATTTTATCGACATGTTGAATCGTTGATAAACGATGAGCCACAATCAACATTGTTCCAATATTCATCATTTTTTTCAATGAATCTTGAATCAATTGTTCTGTTTCTGTATCTATATTTGATGTCGCTTCATCAAGGATCATTATTTTCGGTTCATGAACTATCGTTCTTGCAAAACTAATCAATTGACGCTGTCCACTACTAAAGTTGTTCCCTCTTTCACGAACACGCGTGTTGTATCCATCATCTAACTTATCGATGAATTGATGTGCATTGACATATTTACATGCTTGGACCATTTCTTCATCAGTAATTGATTTATCTCGCAACTTTATATTTGAGTCTATGGTTCCTGTAAACATGAACACATCTTGTAGCATTTGCCCGATATAACTTCGTAAATCCTGTTTTCTTATCTTAGTAATGTCTACACCATCAACCAAAATTTGACCTTTTTGGATATCATAATTTCTCGTGATTAAAGATAAAATTGTAGTTTTTCCAGCTCCCGTAGCACCTACAAATGCGATGGTTTCTTTTGGATTGACGTGAAATGATACATCTTTTAAGATCCATTCACCTTCAATATATGCAAACCATACATTTTTAAATTCTATTTCTCCTTGGACATCAGGAAGTTTGATTGGTTCTTCAGGATCTAGGATTTTCGGATGTTCATCCATAATACCGAATATACGCTCACTTGAAGCAAACGCTGACTGTAATACATTGAACTGTTCAGCAAGTTGTTGTATTGGTTGGAAAAATCTTGTGATATAGTTTTGGAATCCAATGAGTGTTCCGATTGTTAATAATCCCGCAACGACACGCATTCCTCCAAAATACAAGACGATTAATGTCGCAATCATGAATAACATATACATGGTTGGACGATAAATCCCAAAAATAAGAATTTGTTTATAATACGACTTTTTCAGTTTTGTATTTTTTTCATCAAACTCATAAAATTTTTGTTGTTCTTGGTTGAAAATTTGGATAATTTTCATTCCCGATAAATGTTCCGCTAAAAAAGCATTGACGCGTGATAAATTGGAACGAACTTTTCGGTATGCTTTTCTTGAGAAACGTCGAAACATGAAAGAGAAAAAGATGATAAATGGAACAACACCTAATATATATAATGTCAATACCCAGTCAAGTAAAAACATCGCTCCTAATATCCCTAAGACCATCAAAACATTTTTGAAGACACTTACAATAACACTTGTATACATTTCATTTAATGTGTTTGTATCATTGGTCACACGCGTAACCAATGAACCTGCAGGTCTACTTTGCAAATAATTGATATCGTGAAATTCTAAATGTGTAAATATATCTTTACGAATATTATAAATGATTGATTGCCCAGTAACTTGTAAGATAATTGTTTGTGCGTAATTGAATAAATTACCAATGATAATCGCAAGAATAAAAATAGATAAAATACCTAATAATCTTGACATTTCCATGTTTGGTTGGTCAATCGTATCAATGCTAACACCAATTAAATATGGTTCTACTAATGCGAAACCAACTGTTGCTATCATTAGTACAAACGTTAAAATAAAACTTTTCAAGTAAGGTCTAGCGTATGCAAGTAATCGCTTCATTATTTCTTTATCTGTCATGTCGTAGTTTCGACGATCTAATATTTCTTCTTGCATTATTTGCTCACCTCGATTTCATCTTCTAGTCTTTGGCGGTAAACCAAATCTCGATAAAACTCACTTCGTTCTTCTAATTCTTCATGTGTTCCCACATCAACAACTTTACCGTCTTCAACTAAAATGATTTTGTCTGCATCTTTGATTGTACTAATACGATGTGCAATCAAAATTGTAGTTTTATTGTTTCGAATACTTCTTAAATTCGACAAAATTGTTTCTTCTGTTTTTGTATCTACAGCACTCACACTATCATCCAAAATCAAAATTGGCGGATTCTTAATCAATGCACGTGCAATACTGAGTCTTTGTTTTTGACCACCACTTAATGTCACGCCACGTTCACCAATGACAGTGTCATACCCATGCTTAAACTCGGTGATGTTGTCATGAACATCACTCAATTTTGCGGCTTCTTGAATCTGTAAGAAATATTCTTCATCCCTGCGACATCCAAAGGCAATATTATTTGAAATAGAGTCTGAGAATAAGAACCCATCTTGTGGAACATAACCAATACTATTTCTAACTTTTTTGATTGGCAAATCCATGATATCTATTCCATCAATAAATATTTGTCCTTTATCAATATTATAAATACGAAGCAACAAATCTAAAATACTTGTTTTACCACTACCTGTTTTTCCTAAAACACCGACCATTTCACCTTGTTTGATTTCGAAATTAATGTTCTCTAAGACCGGTTCAGTAGCATCTGGATATTGAAATGTCAAGTTGTTAAACGTAATATTTCCTTTGATTTCATCTACATCTACGGTATGTTCACTATCTTTAACACCAATTGGTTGATTCAAAACATAGTCTATTCGTTGTAGAGATCCTTTCCCTCTACTACGAACATTGATGATCATTCCAAGTGCACGCATTGGCCAGACCAATGCGTTAAAAAGTAAAATAAATGTACTCAGGTTCCCTATTGTAAATTGATCTTCTGCAGGTAACCCAGCGGTTGATTGAACCAAATATCCACCATATCCTAAAATCACCACAAACACCGTAGAAACGATGACTGTAATTGTAACTTGCAATTTTGCTTGAATTCGGACAAAATCAATATTTTTATCTTTGGCATATTCATTTGCTTTTAAGAATTCATTGATTTCAGTTCTTTCTTTAACAAAGGCTTTAACGACGCCAATACCACTTAAGTTTTCATTTGTGAAATCACTCAATTCTTCAAAAGCATGCTGTGCTTTCTTAAATTTGTTTCTTAACTTTCTTCCCATCACAGCACCAAAAAACGCTATAAAGATTAAAGGTATACCTGCAAATAATGTCAAGAGTACATCTAAATTAAACATATGATAAAATGCCAATCCACCTAAGAAAAGTGCATCCACAAGCATAATCATCCCTGGACCTACTGCTCTTCTCACCGATTCCAAATCATTGGTGAAGTAAGCCATCAACCCACCAGTTTTATGTTCTGAATAAAATTCAGCATCCAACTGTTCAGCATGAGCAAACATCTCATTACGGATACCATAGTCAACTTTTCTTGATGCACCAAAAATGAGTAAACGCCATGCAAAACGACCAATGATAATAATCACGACAAATATAGAAATATCAACGATATATTCTAGTATCCCTGCTTGATTAATACTTTGGGTCTTCAACTCATCGATCAATGAACCAATATAATTTGGAATTTCCAATTGAACATAATCAACTATGATCAGTGTAATAAGACCAAGCGCAAACATATGAAAATATTTTTTATAGTATTTATTCAAGGTTTTTCCAAAAATCATCTTAACCCTCTCCAAACTTCTTAAAAATCGTACTCAGTGTCTCTAATTCCTCTTTTGTAAGAATCTTCTCCATGTTTTCAACCATTCGAATACTCTCTAAGGTATTGGTTGTAGCTAGTGTCTTCCCAATATCCGTTAAGGTCAGATAAAATACCCTCTTATCATCTTCTGATTGAGTTCTCTTTACAATGTTTGAGTCAATAAATTTTTGGATAAATTCTGTAATTGTCGGTTTAGATAATTGTAATAACTCAGCCAATTCAGTTGTTGTAACTCTTTCTCGTTTGTATATTTCTTTTAAGTATTTGAATTGTGTAGAAGTAATTTTTTCAAAATTAATTTCTCGATATATTTCCTTACATGAATCAAAATACATCTTCAAAAACTTGTTTAAATTCATTCTTATTTCTTCTTTGTTCATCTTTTCACCTCTTTAGTTAGGTTGTTCCTAATCATTATAATATATGACTCGTTTTTAGTCAAATAAAAACGCTCAAAAGAGCGTCTTATACATAGAAAATTTCTATTCAAATCACAACAATACAATCATGACATAACCAACAATCGCAACCAATGTCCCATAAATAATGGCAGGTATCAATGTCAACTTAATAATTTTACCTTCCTGATTTTTCAACTTAACAACTGCAGACGCCGCAACTACATTATGTACACAAATCATATTCCCTATTGCTGAACCTAATACTTGCATCGAAATGATGGTAAGTACTTGTAATCCGACACTTGATGCCACATCAAACTGAATACTTGCAAACGTCAAGTTACTTACAGTTGCACTACCGCTTACAAAACTACCCAACATTCCTAAAAATGGACTAATCAGTGGCCATGAAGATCCGAATATATTGGCCAACTTTAAAGCAATAAACCCTGGCATGCTTGGTAAATCAAGACCATTTATTCCGCTACTTGTAAAAATTGTGACCATAATCAGCGTTGGAAACAATGCTAAAGCAGCTCCAAAAATGACTTCTTTCGTTTCAACTACTGAACGAATAAACGATTTTGCACTTTTTGTTTGAATGAGACTTGCCAATAAAGCCGAAATCAATAAGATTGTCCCTGGAGAGTAAA
Organism: Caryophanales bacterium UBA3566; assembly: GCA_002376065.1. GTDB lineage: Bacteria > Bacillota_I > Bacilli_A > Izemoplasmatales > Izemoplasmataceae > UBA3566. The sequence goes on along the minus strand of DFNN01000075.1, from coordinate 16,089 downwards.
ACACTTCAAATGCTGAATCAAGTGAACTCGAAAAAACGTTTTGAATGGATAAGAAATCTAAACTGAGTAAAAATGATTTGATTGGCGCGATTGTTCTTGAAATCAACAACAATATAACCACAATCAAATATGGGCTCCATGCTTTTAATAAAGACATTTCTTTTGTTTTATCTTGAAGATTTTCTTTTTTGATTAAGAACGACACTTTTGCACTTAACGTCACAATGATTAATGTAACAATTGGGGCAATGATAGACACAAACTCAAAACCAAATAGTCGAGCACTCATAAATGCACTCAAGGTATAAGTGATACCGACAAAGAGCGTCCACGGAAGACGTTCAATGATTGCTTTTGCTTTTCTACCTAGGTGTTCTTTGGATAAAATAACATACAATACCATGACAATCGTTGGAATAAATACACCACTAAATAAATCAATTAAAGTAACCATGTTCGCTACCTCACCAAGTGAGACATCAACCGCAGCCAATCCAACATTTAACGGAGTTCCAACTGCACCAAAAGAAACAGGTACACTGTCTCCTACAAGTGCTAATACAGCGGCGGTTAAAGGAGAAAATCCTATTCCAACCAATAATGGTCCTGTAATTGCCGCTGGGGTTCCAAACCCACTAGCTCCTTCAATCAATCCTCCGAAAAGGAAAACAATAATGACACTTAGTACTCTTTTATCACTTGAAATTGACAAGAATCCTTGATTAATTGCATTGATTGCTCTTGTATGCTTTAGCGTATTAACAAGTGCCAATGCGCCAAGAAGGATTAGCAAGATTGTAATTGCTTTATGCAGCCCAATCACCACACTTGCACCAATAATATTTAGTGATACTTGCCAAACAAAAATACCAAGAATAATCATCATCACCATACTAATTGTCATTCCTTTTTTAGCACTCATGCGAAACAAGACCAAAAATACAAACGGTGCGAGTATTGGGACAATGCTCGTAAATAACTGAAGGATATCCATAAAATCACCACTTTCTCTTTTAATTTATAGAAAAAACGGACAATTGTCAATGAATATCCTTTTGAATACGCTTTATTTTTTCGCTTTATAAATAGTCAATCCAAGCAACAACAAACTAGCACCATAAAGAATTACATTACGAAGTGTAAGATACTCTTCAAAAATAGTTTGATCTGCCTTTACTTTAATGATAAATTCTTTTTCAGTAACTTCTCCTTCTTCTGATGTAAATAGTACCTTATACAGATAGCTTCCCTCCGTTTTTTCATTACCATGGTATTCATCAATCAAAGTAGTCATCTCATACTCACCAGGCGACAGTTCTTGTGATGTCAACATAAGTCTAAGTGCATCGCTAGAAGAAAAACTAGTATTAGTACTTACATTAATAATATAACTATCCACATAAATCACAGGTGGCATATCATCAACAAGGGTAATTTCTACTTGATGTGTTCCTTTATTTCCTGCTTGATCAACAAGTTCAAAGACAACAATAAACGTACCAACTTCTGATGTTCTATTTGTAAATTCATCACTACTTACCACTAGATTATTGACTGTCAGTTGATCATTGTTATCAGATATCGACAATAATGAAATGATATCATCAAGGGTAACGTCACTCGCATAAGAATCAACATAAGTTACAGGCCCTGAAATTACAGGAACAACATCATCAATGACATCAATATTGATGATTTTAGTTGTACTATTTCCAGAAGAATCTTCCGCCTTTAAAGTCACAGTATAAGTCCCTATTTGGTGTATATTTGAAGAATACAAATCAGTGACAATCGTATCTGCCATAGACAGATTTGAATAATTATCACTAACAGTTTGTGTTGCCAAAATATCATTAATTGTTAGCGGATTCGACATCGGACTTATCAGAACAGAATCTCCCTCTATCGATGGTGCAACATCGTCAATAATAGATATAGAAACAGATTTTGTCGAAGAATTCGATGATCCATCAGTTGCCCGAAATGTCACATTGGATGTCCCAAGCATATGTTTATTTACACTATATGTATCATTGGTAATATCATACCCAAGTAAACCATCATAGCCATCATTTATCGTATAATATTGTTGAATAAGATTGTCCACAAGTGGTGCATTATTCACTGATATATTCAGTGATGAAGGGCCATCAATCACTGGTGCTATTTCATCTTTTACCAACACAGTCAAATCAAACGTCGCTTTATTACCACTACTATCTGTTGCACTTAACTTGACCAAATAGGATCCTATTTCGTGCTCGTGATTTGTATAATAATCTTGTTCAATCATAATTTGATTCGACAAATCTCCATCAATTTCATCATGTACAGTAATATGATTTCCAATAATTACTTCAATTGGTGTTTGATCTAAATACGATAATATAAACGCTCCTGATTCTGAAAATGTTGGTTCTGAAACATCAATTTCAGGCGCTATGTAAGCCTCATGAGAAGTAGAAAAACTTCCTTCTTCTAACTGCATTTCACCAAGTCCATAATAATTATAAAATTGTGGTGCACCTGTAGATGTTACTCTTAAATATAGTGCAGTTTCATTGCTATTTGTGGTAAATGTACAAGTCACAAAATACTGATCAACATCGCATTGCGACAATCCCATCGCAATCCCGTCTGCATACGTAGCTCCACTCCCACCACCAATGGTTACATGCGAGTCAAAAAACATATCATCCCCTGGATACGTCAATGTATACGTTTGACTTGGTAATACCTTAAAAGCCTCTTTTGTTTCAATCGTCTGATTACTCAACCTAAAATTTTCTGGGTTCAAATAATTTTTCCCGCCAGGTAAGTAATTACTGTATGTTGCTGCTTGTGTTTTTATGGTTATTGCTAAGAGCATCATAACCAAAAATAAAAATCCTTTCCTTTTCATTTTATCACCTCAAAGCTATGATACATTCTTGATTGTGATTTTTCTTTTTAAAAATGGATTCCTAAGCAGGAATCCATTTATTTTTATCTGTCAACTTATATTTTTTTTCGAGTTGCTCTTTTAATTCTTTTGCCTTTGTTTGATCATTTTCATACATCCATTTTACAGAAACTATTGTTCGCATCTCATATGCTTTTTGGAGAGGCGAAGATGAATTTGTTAAAAGATATTTAATCACTTTCTTCATCTTTTTTTGATGAGCGGCATCAAACGTTGTACCAACATACTTTATATGACCTTGTAACTTAAGTACAAAGACTCCATCTTTGTTTTTTGATAACCATTTACACAGTGGATACTGATAAAACATCAATTTTCCTCCTCATATTTATTGATTGCTTCCATTGCTTCTGTTGTTAAAAATGCATTCCAATATGGTTTTACTCTTTTAAAATCCTCTTCATATTGATACCATTGCCAAGGACACATAATATACCCATTCTTTTCCAATTCTTCTTTCAATTTTTCAATATCTTTTTTTAATTGATCTTCTAAGACAAACTCACTAGAAATCAATGCGACTTGATGCGCTCTTAAATAATAATCGCCTTCTTGGTTTTTCAAAAATTCTTGTGTTTTACGATATAAAACGTCATAAATATCATGGCGAATATAAGGAACATCACGATAAAAACGCAGTACACTTAAGACATCATGAAACCCTTTAGATAAAGAAAGTTGTTGTTTAATTCTTTCAACCATCAAAGAAATTTCATTCTCTAGATTGATGGTCTTTACTTTGTCTTTGTGTAGATATAAGAATCCCAGTATTTCTGGTGTTGGGTTAAGCACTCCAAACGATGTTCTTCCCTCATAATTCCACCAAATAGCACGTGGGTATTGGTCGACCTCTTGTTCCACCATATACCACCTATGTTCTTCTGGATTAAACATCGCTTCATAATAACGAATCATCCCATCAATCATCAACTCAAGCTCATTAGATGGAGGTAACTTGTTTATGTATTTAATCGCTACATCCGTTGAAGGCATATTTGAAATAGGAGCTTGTATGTCGATTTCTAGACCATGACCAAATCCACCATCAATGTTTTGATATTTTTTTAATTCTTCAAATACCAACACTGACTTTTTTGGGTCCTCTAATGATGCATAATAATCTATTTTTCTTCCATATAGTTTGACATATTTATTCATGGTTACTATCCTTTAACATAACAGAAAACAACAACTGATCTGATGGATCATGAAACATGATGGCATCAAAACCTTCATGAATGTTCAACTTGTTTTCTTCAATATAACGATACATTTCTTCAATCGTAGTTCTTAATTCATCAAAGGTAGTTTCTATTTCTAAATACGTTCCATTTGGTAATTTTTTTTGTACTAGTGGTGCCGTTGTATCTTGCAGTTCATGAACTTCTAATAACGTAAAATAATCAAAAGTGTCAAGTTCTAATACTTTGGGAGGATAACAAGCCAATCCCACAAACTGTTTTGGAATTTTTACATGATCAATATCTTCTTCCCAAGCTTGTAATCGTCTAAACAAAGGAGCAACATGGCTATCCTCTTTATGTGACATTGGAAGTGGGTGATCATGTTCAATACCAATAAAATATCTCGTTGGATATACAATTTTTTTCACATTCACGATATCATCTCCTCAATATTATTATATCATAGTCTTGTAAAAGACAAAAGAGTATCCAGCAAAGGATACTCTTTCATCATAGGAGTTTTAAAGTAAAAAATTCATTATTTGTTTCGCTAGTTCATCTGGCTGATCAGTTAATGGTGAGTGACCAGAATCCTTTAAGACAACTTTTTTCACATCTTTGAGTGCCTCAACAGTTTCATCAATCATATATTCTAAAACAACCTTATCTTGATCGCCATAAATAGACAATACAGGTTGAGTCACTTTTGTAATTGATCCATCCCCATTATTCATACCATTCGAAAAATTTGACATATTGAATGTAGTTAATGCATAATCCACATCAACCAAATTGCGTTGCTTCATTGTTTCTTCGATATTTAAATTATACGTGACTTCATCAGGAACATGATCAGTATATATTAATGCTTCCCATACTGCTTTTACAGTAGCTGCATTTTTATTTTCAAACGCCATTTTCATCGGTAAAACTTGTAACATATCTTGCGACATTTCTTCTTTTGAAGTGTAATATTCACCAATAATCGGTTGATTATTTTCATCTTTTTTAAAGATTGGATAACCACGATAAGAAGCAGATTCAATCAACACTATTTTCTTTGTTTTATCTGGATATTTCGCGGCAAACTTTAAAGCGATTGCGCCACCAGTACTCCAACCTGCTATGTGAGCATCTTGAATATCGAGTGCGTCCATAAACATTTTTACGTCATCAGCAAAATCTTCTAATGTATCAATCGGTTTTTTATAAGATGAATCACCAAAACCGCGTAAATCCATTGCGTAGATATGAAAATCATTTTTCAAACGTTCAATCAGTGGCATATAATGAATACTACTACTCATATTTCCATGAATTAATACCAAATTTGGTAAATCATTTTTCACTTCTAAATAGTAATACTCTTCATTATTTTGTAGCTTAATTTTCGATTTTTCCATTGCTATCCTCCTAAATTTGATAATCTAGTTTCGTTTGTCCAAAAAATCCCAACACCAATGCCGTAAATGTTTTCGGTACTTCATACATTGATGCATGTCCACAATTTGGAATTGATACAAGTTCAGCGTTTTGAAGATGTTCTTGTAAATATTTTTGTTCAAAAGGTGGTGTGAGATAATCTTCTTCTGAGGAAATAATCAACGTCGGTGTCTTGATGTTTGGCAAATCCTTTATCACATCATGCGTTTCAGCACTTTTCGTTAAACGAATCATCCGATCAAGAAATGTTCTTGTTGAAAACAACGGCACCAATAGTTCTTTCCTTTTTTCCATCCAGTCATTGTGTAATGTATAAAACTGCGGTGAATAAATATAAGGAATTGTGATATGGTAATATGCTAAACCATTTCCAGTTTTCGCCACTTCATTCCATCCATCACCAATATCTTTAAGCCATGGTGAGGTTTTCGCAACAACATTTGCGACAACCATTCGCTTAATCATAGTAGGATATTTCGCCGCAAACTGTAAAGCAATACTAGCTCCATAACTAATTCCGACAATATTTGCTTGTGCAATACCAAGATGTTCTAACAAACTTTTTAGTAGTTCCACTTGGATCGTTTGCGTATATGATTCTTCTATTTTTGCACTTTGTCCTTGATCAAACATATCATAACGCAACAATACATGATTTTTAGAAAAGTTTTCAACAAATGCATCCCAACTTTTCGTCGACATCATAATGCCATTTAAAATCACAATCACATCGCTATTCGAACCTAAAATACCATCAATTTCATAATAGATATCCTTTTCTTGATATGTAAATATACTCACGCGATATACCCAATTTCTCGGGCTTTTTGTCTTAACTCATCACGGAATTTCGGATGTGCAATACTAATCAATAATTCCACACGTTCTTTAACAGAAGTTCCGCGTAATCTTACTGCGCCGTATTCTGTGACTATATAATCAACATCATTTCTAGATAAACTAACAGCTGCGCCAGGTTTTAAAAATGGCACAATCTTCGATATATCTTCACGTTCACCAGTTTCTTTGTTTTTCACACTCGCAGTTGAGTATAAAGCAATAAAACTTCGTCCATTTTTCGCACGTTGTGCTCCGGTTGCCGTATCTGTTTGTCCACCAGTTCCACTAAACTGAATAGGCCCAATTGATTCACTACAACATTGTCCAGTTAAATCAATTTCTATCGATGTATTGATAGATACTTGGTTGTCATTTTGCCCAATTATACATGGATCGTTGACGTAGTTACCATCTAACAACATAATTGAAGGATTGTCATCAATAAAATCATAAAGTTCTTTTGTTCCTAAAGCAAAAGCAGCAACAAATTTCCCATTATGAAGAGTTTTTTTACGATTTGTAATTGCTCCAGACTGATACAATCTCATAAATCCTGTGGTGAGCATTTCTGTATGCACACCCAAATCTTTCTTATGATGTAGTTGATCCGCGACCGCGTTTGGAATTCCTCCAATACCCAGTTGAATGGTATCTCCATCATGTATATATTCTGCAATGTGTTTTCCAATCAACACATCTTTTTCACTCGGTTCAATATCTGGCAAGATAGGTGTTTCATAGTCTACCTTTACAAAATAATCTATTTCACTTTCATGTACTTCTAAATCACCAAGAGTTCTTGGAAGATTTGGATTGATTTCTAAAATAACTAAGTCAGCAGCACGCAACATTTCTTTTTCATATACATTTGATAAAGAAAGTGAGACATACCCATGTTTGTCAGGTGGTGTTGCATTTCCAACGTAAATATTTGGTGCTTGATGTTCTACTCTTCTAACACCTGCAAAATGGAGCTGGTTTGGAATAAATGATATGTTTTTATTTTTAAAAGCTTTGCGTAAATCACCAGAAAAAAACCAACTGTTGATTGTGAATGTATCTTTGTATTCTTCATTAACCATAAACTCATATGGGTAAAGAGGTAAACAGTTGTCAATGGTGACATGATTTACTTTCCCATGTAACATATGTAATGATTTAAAGAATTCTCGACCTTCACTAGCTGCCATACCTGCAACGATATGATCATTGTTTTTTACCATTTCTAATGCTTCTTGTATTGTAATTATTTTTGCCATAATTACCTCCTATATGTGATTGGATGAAGGTGGCAAAAGCCACCTTATCCAATATGTTTCATTCTTTAATACTAGTTTCCTAAAATCTCGTCAATTGTTTGAATTGGTTGATCTGTTTCCCATGCAGCAACACCATCAGTTGATGTTCCTTGTAAGAATGCCATTGCTTGTGTACCTACACGACGTCCGTCAGCATAGTTCACAACAACACCGAATGGTAATTCAACTGGTGCTTCTTCCATTGCATTGATATAGTTTTCCCAAGTTAATGGTTCATCACCAACACGTTCAAGACCGACAACGAATGTAGCAGCTGCAATCCATCCAGCGAATGCATATGCGTTAGCCGCATATTCTGTTCCAATTTCTTCTGCGAATAAGTTGTAATCTTCAGAGAAGTCTACACCATTTGCAGCAAAGATATCAATCCATGCACTTGCATAAATATCAAAGTTTCCTAATGCATCTTGTACACCATTTAACCATGTAGCATCTGCATTTACATAACTTGTAATGACTGGTACATCACTACCTGCAGCATTTAAAGCACGAACGGCTGTTGCAGCTGGTGCTTGGTTCATCGCAAGTAAAATAACATCTACACCAGAACTTAACATCAATTGTGCAGCAGTACTCATGTCGTCAGAATCTGGTGCAACTTGTGCAACTGCAGCAAGTGAAACACCAAGTTCAGCAGCACGGATTTGGATACCATTTAATAATCCACGTCCATCATCAGCATTACTGTATAAAACACCAATGTTTTCTGCTCCTAATTCTGAAATTGCACGTGCAACCATTACTTCACCTTCAGCGTCATAAATCGGTTGTACTGGGAATGATGCTCTTTCACCCTCAGTAGCTTCTGGATTGAATAACGCACTGACACCTGTTGCATAATACGTTGTTGGAATTCCAATTTCTGCTAAATATTCTTGTGTCGCAGAAACTGTTGGAGTACCGAAGTGACCTACAAGTGCAAATACTTCATCATCTTCGACCAACTGTTGAGTATAAGTTAACCCTTGTGCTCCATCAAATTGATCATCATATTGAATATATTCAATTGTACGACCAGCTACTCCACCATCTTCATTCACCATGTCAAAGTATGCTTGCATACCTGCGACAAATGGTTCACCAACAAATGCTAAAAATCCACTTGTTGCAGCTGTGTTTCCCACTTTTACTGTATCTTCTGTAACACCTTGTGCTGAATCATCTGTTCCACAGGCAGCAAGTGTTAATACTGAAACAGCTACTAATAAAGCCAATACCAATTTCTTCATTCTAATTTCCTCCTAATTTTTTTCTTTCTTTTTTTTATCTTCTATCTGTTTTCACAGATGAGTTGCTATTTTCCTAAGTAAGCTTCAATCAATTCCGGATCATTAATCAATGTTTTTGAAAGTCCTTCTTTGACAATGTCGCCAACTTGTAATACATAACCATAATCTGCAATTTTTAATGTTTGCAGGGCATTTTGCTCTACTATCAATATTGATAATCCTTCTTCTTTTAATTGTTTAATAATTTGAAAAATATCTTTTACAATTAATGGCGCAAGTCCCAAAGATGGTTCATCTAATATCAATAATTTGGGTGTACTCATCAATCCACGACCGATGGCAAGCATTTGTTGTTCTCCACCCGACAATGATAAAGCAACTTGATTTTTACGTTCCTTTAACACTGGAAAATAATCATACACACGAAGTAAATTGTTCTTAATCATTTCTTTTTTTGTCAAATGTACTATCGAATTTTGATCATCTTTATTGATACGATCAAGCTCTTCTTGTTTTTTTTGCTTGATGATTCCAGGAAAGACATTTTTCATTGGTACATCTCCACCTTTGGCAGTAAATGCTCCAATCATTAAATTTTCCAACACAGTTAAATCTCCAAAAATTTGTCTTCCTTCAGGGACATGAATAATCCCTTTATTTGCTATTTTTTCAGGTGACATCTTTGTGATGTCTTCTCCATCAAATATAATCTCTCCACTCTGCGCATCAACAATTCCTGATATCTTTTTCAGCAAAGTGCTTTTTCCACCACCATTGGCTCCTAAGATGGCAGTAATAGATTGTTCTTTTACTTCAATCTTCACGTTTTTAAGGGCTCTAATCGCCCCATAAGATACGTTAAGGTTTTGAATTTCTAATAACGCGCTCATCTTACTCATCCTTTCCTAAGTATGCTTCTTGTACAGAAGGATTTTTTTGAATATTTTTTGGGATGTCCATTGCTAAGAATTTTCCAAAGTTAATGGCACATACACGATCACAAATATTCATCACAAATCCCATATCATGCTCAATAAGCAAGATGGTGGTATGGTAATTCTCACGGATTTGATGAATCAACGTTTCTAGTTCATCTGTTTCTTGATCATTTAGTCCAGCTGCTGGTTCATCTAAGATTATTAGTTTCGGATCACTCATCAAAGTTCTCGCAATCTCGATTTTCTTTAAAATCCCGTAAGGTTGTCCAGCAACATAAAAATCTTTTATCTCATATATTTTTAAGAATTTTAAGATTTCATATGCTTTTTCTTTCATTCTTTTTTCTTCAGATCGAGCTTTTTTTGTATGTAAAATATGTTGAATGATGCCAGTTTCATAATGATGATGTGCACCGATGAGTAAATTGTCTAGGATACTTAAATCTTTGACCAACTCAACATTTTGAAAAGTACGAATAAGACCTAGTTTTGCGATATCTGTTACTTTATAATCTCGCAAATCAACTTGATCTCCATCATGATTTTGAAAGTAAATATCACCCGTATATTCTTTATAAAACTGTGTGACACAGTTGAACACTGTTGTTTTTCCTGCCCCATTAGGACCAATCAAACCAACTATCTCTCCTTCTTTCACATCAAGTGATAACTCATCAACCGCAGTCAAACCTCCAAAGTGCATACTGACTTTATTTAGTTCCAATATTGTCTTTTTACTTTCCATCAGTAGTCACATCCTTCTGCAGTCGTTTCTTCAGTTTGGAATATCCTTTTTTGATGTCTACCCAAATATAAACAAATCCGTTAGGATAGAAAATAATCACCAAAATAATAAGAACACCACTAAAGATATAAGATATATCCCCAAGTAAATCTTTTAATATCAAGTTTGGAATACCATGAATGATAAAAGCACCTAAGAATGTTCCGTAAATCGATTTAAACCCACCTACAACCACCATTGCGATGATGAATAGCGATAGATCAAGAGACCATGATGTTGTCGGAATTGTTTGAAAATACATTGCGTACATAATCCCTCCAACAGTCGCAAATAGTGTTGCTAATACAAAGGCAGTTAAACGGTATTTTAGTAAGCTAATCCCCATTGCTTGCGCTGCATGTTCGCTTCTAGACATTGCGAGCAATGCACGACCAGTCTTACTCTTAATAATGTTGTTCATCGCAATCATCATTAAAACCATAATGATCACCAACAACACAAACAACATACTACGTTGTTCTTTAAAGATTTGACTTAATTCTATAAAACCTAACAGTTTAATTCCTCCATCAATTTGGATTGAGTTACCTCCAAAAATAGGAACCTGTGTATAAATCTGTCTTAAAATTTCACCAACAAATAATGTCGCAATCGCCAAATATATTCCTTCCACTTTTAAAGAGAAAAGACCGATTAATGCGCCAATACTTCCAGAGATAGTCAGAACCAACACTACTGCGAGTTCAAAAGGTAATCCCATCTCAATAAAGACTGCTGTTCCAAGTGCACCAGCACCAACAAACCCTGCTGTTCCAAGTGAAATCAATCCACTAAACCCTAGTAAAATATTTAGTCCTAAAGCTGTAACAGCGTAGATTGTGATGTAGGCAATGATACTCATTGTACCAAAATTCATCAGTCCTAAGTGTGGTAACAATGCAACCAAACAAAGCAATAATCCAAAGACAACAAATGTTAAATTGGGATGTTTTCTTAGTTTGGCACTGAATGGTCCTAGTAGTTCTTCTATTTTTGTCAAAAATTTCACATTCATCACCTACACTTTCTTTGTCGGCTTTTTACCGAACAACCCATATGGTTTAAAATACAAGAAAACCAAAATCAATGTATAAACCATGACATTTCCCCAAATATCGGAAATATAAAATTGGGTAAAGTTTCTACTAAAGGCAATGATGTACGCCCCCACAACTGGTCCAAAGAAGGTTGAAAACCCACCCAAAGTACCAGCGAAAAATGCGCTAATTTGCACTGTCAGTAACATATTTCCATACACACTAACTCGTGGCGCAACAAAGAGTGCTGCGAGTGTCCCAAGCATTGCTGCTGTTGCCCAAGAAATCATCGTTACTCTTTTCGTTGGGACTCCCATCAGCTTTGAGGTTGTTTCATCTGAAGCGGTTACTCTTGTTGCTAGTCCCCACTTAGTATGTTGGATAAACATAAACATTCCACCCATTAATGTCAAAGACAAAACAATGACAAATATGGTGTTATAAAATAACGTAGCTCCAAAGATGTCTAAACTATATTCTGATGCGATGAATCGAGGCAATTGAAATGAAGCAACACCAAATATTTTCGGCAATAATCCGACAATCACCATAATGATTCCCAATGTAATGATTTGTTTTGAGATTGCATTTACTTTTGAAGCAGGTCTAATAATGAATGTATCAATTATGATCCCTGTCAAAAACGCAGTTACGAGCGCAAGTAGTGCAACAATCCAAATACTCCAACCCAAACTAAGCATCACGTAAGCTGCAATATATGCATTAAACGTACCAATCATACCTTGTGCAAAGTTGGTGGTTTTACTTGTTCTAAAAATCAATACAATCCCGAGTGCTGCTAAAGCATATACACTCCCTGTTTCTAAACTGTTAAATATGATACCAAATAAATCTGACATTAGCCCCACCTCACAATACTAGAAGCCCAAACATAACCGATTCCTGCTGCTAATAAACATGCGTGATCACCAGCTTGTAACTTCCCTTGTTCTTTTGCCAAATGGAGTGATAATATTTGATCAATTTGGCCAATATGTCCATAGTTTTCTAAGTAAATTGTTTGATCATTACGAAGATTTAACTCACTCAACATTGCATTATGTCCCGAACGTTTGATGTGTAAAATCGCCAAATAATCTATGTCATCTCTACTTAATGATGATTTTCTTAATGACTCATCTATACATGTAAACCAGTTCTTCATTGATACATCATTGAGTCGCTCTTTCATTCTGACTGGTTCCATTAGTTTCAATGATTTATATGCTTGATCGATATTCTGACAAGTAATTGGGTTTTTAGATCCACCAATTTCTACTCCCGCACTTCTAGCAAGGGTACCATCACCAATAATATGCGATCCAAGAATAATATTTTTATCATACCCTTTTCTTAAAATCATCGCACCACCACCAGCTGACAAATTATACATCATAGACATATTTTTATCTGTGTAATCTACAAAATCTCCATTTCGATATCCACCAACAATCATGATGGTATCAATCTCATCATCAGCGACGAGCATATCTTTCGCGATTTTCAGTGCACTAACGCTTGTACAACAACGATTTTGTAAATCAATTCCCCACGCATTAGTCGCACCTATTTTTCCTTGCACATAAAGCGCAGATGTAGTTAATGGGTACTCTTTCCATTCTTCTGTAATCGATAAAATCACATCAATCTCAAGAGGATCAACCTTTGTATTATTCAAACAATCAACAGCAGCTAAATAAGACATTTCTTGTGCGCCTTCATCATCATTTGCAATATATTTTTCTTTGATCCCGAGCTTTTCAATGACGGCTTCTTCTGTCCATACACCATTGGTTGCTTTAGCAATCGTGTGTGCACTCATCTTTTGTTTTGGCAAGTATATCCCTGTACCAACAATCCCGATGTTCTTGTTCTCTGCCATTTTGAATCCTCCTAAATAACTATAATCTCATACCACCGTTGACACTCATTGTATGTCCAGTAACATATGATGCTTCTTCACTTGCTAAAAATAACGCAACGTTCGCAATTTCTTTTGGTTCCCCAAGACGTTTCAACATCGTCATAGAAGCAAATTTATCAAGCAAATCTTGTGGTACAGTTTTTAAGATATCTGTCATAATGTATCCAGGAGCGATTGCATTCACTCTCACTGGAACACCTTTTCTAGCAAATTCTTTTGCCCATGTTTTCGTCAAACCAAGAATACCAGCTTTCGTAGCAGCATAATTCGCTTGACCAATGTTTCCATATTCACCAACAACACTTGAAATATTAATAATCGATCCGCCACCAATGTTTTCCATTTGTGGACCAATATGTCTTGTTAAATTAAAAACTCCTTTTAAATTAACATCAATCACTAAATTCCATTGTTCATCAGTCATTTTACGTGTCATCGCATCTCTTGTAATCCCTGCGTTGTTCACCAAAATATCAATTTGACCATATTTATCGACGACATAATCAAAAAACTCTTTACAAGCTTCTGTATCTGTTACATTCAATTTATAACCTTCAACTGTATCGTGTTTGTAATCCAATTCTGCCATATCAACGGCAACTACTTTTGCACCTTCACTAGCAAATCGAAGAGACATTTCTTTTCCGAGTCCGTTTGCTCCACCAGTGATAACTGCGACTTTATTTTCTAATCTCATTATTTTACCTCCACATTTTTAACAATAATAGCTGTACCCATACCGCCACCAATACATAGTGATGCCAAACCGTATGTAAGATTACGTTTTTTCATCTCATGAATCAATGTAGTTGTAATACGGTTTCCACTTGCACCAACTGGATGTCCAAGAGCAATCGCTCCACCGTTAACATTGGTACGCTCTAATATTTCATCTTTTGTTAGATCATGTTGATCAACCAATTCTTTAATAACACCTAAACTTTGCGCCGCAAATGCTTCATTCAATTCCAATAATTCCATATCACTTAATTTCATATTTGCAGATACTAAAGCATTTTTAATCGCTGGTACTGGTCCAAGTCCCATATATAAAGGTTCGACTCCACCCTGACCAAATCCAACAACTTCTACAAGTGGTGTTAAATTGTATTTCTTCACTGCTTCTTCTGATGCTACAAGCATAAAGCTAGCACCATCATTAATTCCTGAACTATTTCCAGCAGTAACACTTCCACCCTTTTTAAATGCAGCACGTAATGTTCCTAATTTTTCAAGTGAAGTGCGTCGGTTCGGATATTCATCAGTATCGATGATATCTTCTCCTTTACGATGTTTCACAACAACAGGCACGATTTCATCTTTGAAACGACCTTCATCAACTGCTTTGATTGCTTTTTCTTGAGAATGAATGGCAAATTCATCTTGTTCTTCTCTTGTAAGTTCATATTTATCTACAATATTTTCGGCAGTAATTCCCATATGAACATTATTAAATACGTCTGTTAACGCATCATCAATCATATGATCTTTTAATACAATGCCACCCATTTTCATTCCACTACGGATTTCATGTGGTGAAATAAATGGTGCACGAGACATCGATTCTGAACCACCAACGATGACCAAATTGTGGATGCCAGCTTTGATTGATGTATATGCGTTGATGATTGTTTTCATCCCACTACCACATACCATATTTAAGCTATACGCTGGAACGCTTACAGGAATACCTGATCCGATTGATATTTGGCGTCCCAATCCTTGTCCAATACCTGCAGGTAAAATATTCCCTACAATTAACTCATCAATTGCATCTTTTGGAATCTTCGTTTCTTCTAAAATATTCTTTACAACTGTACTTCCTAAATCCGCAGGATGAACTGTTGAAAGACTTCCTGTAAATGATCCGATCGGCGTTCTTTTTGCTGATACAATAAATACTTTACTCATAATTTTCCTCCTAAATTAAATTGAGTATATGACATACTCTTGCATTTTAGTCGCAATTACTATATACTAACTATAGTCAAAAACGACGAAAATATGAATTGTTATTCAAAACCTGAATACTTATTCATAATATATCATAAAGCGTTTTCATTGTCAATCACAATGAGCGCATTTAAAGGAGTTTTTTTTATGCATGAACAAGAAATTAAAATCCCAACAACTAGAAACGGACTCGCAACTTTTCAACTGATTGTTGATACAACGATTGATTTGTTTTACAAAAAAGGTTATCACGGAACGACCATTAACAACATTACGACTGCGGCTGGAATAGGCGCAGGAACTTTTTATTTGTATTTTCCAAATAAACTTGTTTTGTATCGTTATATTCTAACGCAATACCAACATGAAATTCGTAAAAGAATTAGTGAAAAGGTATCACGTGTTGAAGGTCGTTTTGAAAAAGAAAAAGTAGGAATCAAAACGTTCATCAAATATGCGCTTGAAAATCCTCATGC
>DFNN01000029.1 GCA_002376065.1 Caryophanales bacterium UBA3566 | reverse complement strand
TTAAAATTGCTTGGAAAGTATCAGGAGTATCGAGTCATCCCATGTGGTGGATATGGCAACATTCCACACATTGAAGAACAGTTAAAGAAAGCTGGATTTAAAACATTGGTGATTACAGATGGGGATGTTAAAAGTAAATCTTCTTTGAAAAAAGAAGTGATTGAACTGTATGCAGATGTAGATTATGTGAATCGAAAATTTCATACGAATTTTGATCGTATGCCAACAAGTAAATGGCGACTTTTTAAAGCGATCCACATTAAAGATGATGTGGTGAAAAAAGTATTGTCCTCTTGGGCAAAGAATCATATGAGTAAAGATACTGAATTTGTCAAAGAGTTGAATCAAATGTTGTCAAGAAAAAAGAGGTGAAGTATGGTTTATTATGTAAAATGTCAATCAGTATTTAATGATGCTGATGTCAAACTAAAAGATGAAACTGGGTTGACGCACTACACATTTAAACGCACAAGAAAATCGAACTTTAATGGGATAAAGATTTATGATGAGAAAAGACATCTTCGTTATCAAGTGAAGTTCAATAAGTTGAAGTTAAAGCCACGTTATCAACTAATTGATAAAGCGAAAAACGTTGTGATGGATATCAATACTGGGCTCAAAAGATTACACAATTTTGATTTGAATGAGCAACATTATTTTGTCAAAGGGTCGTTTGCGCGAATCGCTTATCAAGTGTATGATGATCGTCATGTTGTTGCTTGGTTGAAGGTTGTAAAAGTTGGAAAAGATCGTATGTTCCGTATTGAAGTGATGAAAGGTTATGATGTGGCACTGGTGCTAGGGCTATATGTGATTGCCCAAGCAGTTCGTGAATGGTATTGGATATCTTAGGAGGTCATGATGAAATTTTATGTTAAGCAAAAGTTGTTTTCTGCGAAAAATAAGTTCACTATTTTTAATGAGAATGAAGAAGAAGCATATAAAGTAGAAGGTAAGATGTTTAGTTTTAAGAATTATTTAGAGTTAAGAAGAATGGATGATTCTGTTGTTTTTTCTACAGAAAAGAAATTGTTGACGTTTTTACCAAAGTATACTGTTTATGATGCATCGGGAGATGAGGTTGCGAAAATATTTAAAAAGTTTGCTTTTCGTCCGCGTTTTGATGTGTTTAAAGGGAATGAAAGATACTATATTGAAGGTAGTGTTTTTGCCCATAGTTTTGGGGTAAGAAATGAAGAAAAAATCGTCGCAGAAATCCAGAAAAAAGTATTCAAATTAACGGATTCTTATGAGATAGAGATACATGAGGATCATGATAAAGAATTGTTCTTGTTTATCGTGATTGTGATTGATCAGATATTACATGAGGGAAAGAATAGTTCACATTAATGACGAAATGTATGATTTGTGGTGAACCAACAAATACTATATATGATGAACAGTTGGGTGTGACATTTTACCATTGTGATTATTGTGAGTTTATTCATCAAGATCCTACTTCTCATGTCAATCAAGTAAAAGAAAAAGAACAATATGATCATCATCAAAATTCATTTGAGAATCAAGGATATGTTGATTATCTTCAGAACTTTTTAGATGAGTATGTTTTACCATTAGAAAAAGAGGGAATTGCACTGGATTTTGGAAGTGGACCTGGTCCGGTGCTTTTTGAATTGATGAAACATCATTTTCATGAGGTAAGGCATTATGATCCTTACTATCATCCAGATGAAGGGTACAAAGAAGAAACGTTTGATGTGATTACTTCTACAGAAGTTGTTGAGCATTTTGCTGATCCATTAAAAGAGTTTCACCATTTAAAAAATCTTTTAAAAAAAGATGGATATTTGGTGGTGATGACAAGTTTTAGAACAATGGATATTTCAGCGTTTTTATCTTGGTGGTATCGGAGAGATACGACACATATATCGTTTTATCATATGAAAACTTTTGAAGAAATTGTTCAAAGAGTTGGGCTAAAAATCATCAAACATAATCAAAAAAATGTCATCATTTTAAAACGAGCATAACAATGGCTCGTTTTTTTGGTATAATGGAATAGGTGGTATGATGAAACGAGTGAGAATCAGTGCAAAAGAGCTTGTAAGTTTTTTGTTTTCTGCGGGAGACTTGTCGAGTGAAAAGAAATCTTCTAAGAATATTGGGACACAAATTCATAGTTTGTGGCAGAGTAAGTATTTAGAAGAAGATCAAAAAGAAGTGTTTGTAGAAACGCTTTTTGAGCATGAAAATTATGATTTGCATATCACTGGTCGTATTGATGGTGTTTTAAAGCGTGATGACAAACTGATTATTGAAGAAATTAAGAGTACTTCTAACGATTTGGATTTGTTGAAAGAAGATACATATCCAGCGCATATGATGCAGGCGAATATGTATGCATATATGTATATGTTGGCACATGATATTAACGAAATTAGTATTTGGTTGACGTATGTTCATATTGATACTTTAACGAGTAAAACAATTGAAAAAAGGATGCATATTCGTAATCTAAAACGATTGTTTGAAGACGCGATCGATCAATATATTACGTGGCTCAATATTCTTGAAAGACACCATAGTGAAAAGATGGTGTCTTTGGATGGGTTACATTTCCCTTTTGATGAACATAGAGAAGGTCAGTATCCTTTTATGGGGGCTGTATATCAAACGTTGTTAAAAGAAGATATTTTGTATGCTTTGGCTCCTACTGGGATTGGGAAAACTGTTGCGGCGTTGTTTTCTGCGATCAAAACAATCAAAGATCCAAAAGAGAAAGTGTTTTATTTAACAGCGAAGAATGCCGGAAAAAATATTGTTGTTGATACAGTGAATTTGTTGAAGGAACGTGGGTTAAAAGCAAAAGCCATTACGTTAAATTCGAAAGATCATATGTGTCTGCAAGATGAGGTTGATTGTGATCCAGATATTTGTCCTTATGCGAAAGGATTTTATGATCGTTTAAAAGAGGGACTTGAAGATGTGTTTGTGCATGATGATGTGTATACTGCTGACTTGATTAAAGATTATGGTGAGATGCATAAAATATGTCCACATGAGTTTGCGCTTGAGATTTCGAATTATGCGGATATTGTGATATGTGATTACAATTATGTGTTTGATCCTCGGGTGAGATTGA
>DFNN01000048.1 GCA_002376065.1 Caryophanales bacterium UBA3566 | reverse complement strand
AAAAGCCCTGTTAAAGTGAATCAAGTTATTATTGAGAATGTTGCCAATACAGGAGTTAACATAATTGCCACAAGGAGCATGTGAATGTTTTGCGGTTTTGAATTATCTGTATCTATGAAATTATTCCATAAAAAAAGGGACTTAAAGTCCCTTTTCATTTGACCATAAAGTACTATTACTTACAGTGATTCCATCCGCACCCGAATCAAAGCAGTCTTGAATTTGTTCTTCCGAGGAAATCAACCCTCCACAAAAAAGTGGGATTTGTACACTTCGTTTTATTGTTCGTAATAACTCTCCACTAATCGCAGGTAAAACCTCAACGCAATCAGGTTTGCTTCTAGAGACAAAATCTAAACTTTTATTAAATGATAAAGAATCTCTTAAGAAAATTCTTTGCATCGCAATGACCTTGCGTTTTTTAGCCGTCATAATCACTTTAGGTTTGATTGAGATAATTCCATCAACATGATGATTTTGAATCAAATGGATCGCCCCAAACTCGTCAGGGGTTAACCCGTGAATCATATCAATATGAACAAGCACTTTTTTATGATTATTTCGAAACTCTTCAATAATGTCCCCAATTTCTGCCAATTGAAAATCAACAATTATTCCATAAACTAAATCACTTTTTAAAAATTTCTTTAAAGATTTGAAATCAGAAATCGCAGGTAATCTTCGCTGTCCTTGAAATATCATATCAATCAACCTCCTTAATCTTGTACCCTTATATTTTACCATAAGAAGAGGGAGGTGTCTATCTTTCAAAGTAACGTCTATTTTCGGCACTTTGCATAAAAAGAAAATGAATGAGCAAATGTTTATCTAAACTATTGAAAGAAAAAATAAAACATGCTAGAATATTAATATGGAAAGGTTTTCACTCGAGGTGATTATATGAATTCAATATTGCATATCAACAAAGCGAAAAATGATATAGTGCTTATCGGTGAAATACTGATAGATGTAATTAAAACAGAAGGTAGACAAATTACCTTGTTTGGTGGTTCACCGGCAAACATTACCCTGAATATGAAAAAACTTGGTGTTGAACCTTTGTTGTATGCTTGCATATGTAAAGATTATTATGGAGATTATTTGTTGAATCATTTAGAAAATAATCAGGTTGATTTATCACTTTTAAGATTTGAAAACTGTGAGACAACACAAGTATTCATCAATAAATCTTTGGATAGTCCTGATGTACAATTTCAAAGAACAAGTGATTATTTATTGCCTTATACAGATATATTAGAAGAAAAAATATCGAACACCAATATTTTACATTTTTCGTATTGGGGTCTATCTAAGATGCCTTCTAAAAATATGATTTTAAAGGCACTAAAAGTAGCAAAGAAAAACAAAGTGCTTGTTGGGTTTGATCCTAATTATCATCCAGATTTGGCTACAGAAGAAAGTTTGAGCTTAGATAAAATCAAAGAACTTATGCAATATATTGATATCATGAAACCTAGCTTAGATGATAGTAAACGTTTATTCGGAGAAGGATATACATATGAAGAATACTTAAAAAAATATACTGATTTAGGTGTATCATTGGTGATTATGACACTAGGTAAAGATGGATTGGTTGCTTCATATCAAGGGCAAATTATCAACTTACCTACATTGGCTACGAATGTCGTAGATGTTACGGGTGCAGGTGATGCATTTTATTCAGGGTTATATACTGGCTTACTTAAAGGATTACCAATTATTAAATCAATTAAACTTGGATTGGCGTGTAGTGCATTTAATGTTGAAGAGATTGGTGCATTAACAGCTTTACCTAATTATCAGGAAATCGTAAGAAAATATCATATATAAGGAGAAAATTATGAGAATATTATTTTTGAATCCTCAAGGCAATTTTGATCAACATGATTCTTATTGGACAGAACATCCGGATTTTGGAGGACAACTTGTATACGTGAAAGAAATCGCGATTGAAATCGCGAAATTGGGACATCAAGTTGATATCGTTACAAGATACATCGATGATCCTGATTTTCCTGCTATCGAAGGAACAATCGATCATTATTTAGGCATAAATAACTTGCGAATTGTTCGAATTCATGCAAATGGAGAACAATTCTTACCAAAAGAACAACTATGGGAACATTTATCAGAATGGGTCGATAACATCATCGGTTTTTATCAAAAAGAAGGAGTCAACATTGATTTTGCGACTGGTCATTATGGAGATGGAGGATTAGCTTGTGCTATCTTAAAAGACAAAATGCAAATTCCGTATTCTTTTACAGGACATAGTTTAGGGGCACAAAAGTTTGATAAGTTATATCAGTCTAATGCATCACTTAAAGAACTAGAAAGAACTTATCATTTTAGTAAAAGATTACTTGCGGAAAATACAGCGATGAAATACGCTGATATCATATTTGTTTCAACCTCACAAGAAAAAGATGAACAATACACACATGAACTATATCAAGCGAGTAGCAAAGATAAAAACTTCGTTGTAGCGTCTCCTGGTGTAAATATTGAAACATTTGCTGAATATAATGGACATAATGTAGATTTAGATGTTTTAAATAAAGTCGAGAAAACCCTATCACGAGATATTGATTCTTCAAGAAAAGATTTGGCCCATATTTTACTAGCAAGTAGGCTTGATCCTAAGAAAAATCATATCGGGCTATTAGAAGCTTATGCAAATGATCAATCACTTCAAGATAAAGCAAATGTAGTGATTTCTTTACGTGGGGTAGACAATGCATTTAAAGATTATTCAATTCTCAAACCAAATGAACAAAAAATTATGGATCAAATGATGAATATGATTGAGAAATATGATCTATATGGGAAAGTAACGTTCATCAATATTTTGTCACAAAAAGAACTTGCGAATACCTATCGATATTTTGTCTCTAAACAAGGAATTTTTTGTTTGACCGCACTATACGAACCATTTGGTTTGGCACCTATTGAAGCGATGAGTACTGGCTTACCAGCCGTAGTTACAAAATATGGTGGACCAAGTGAAGTATTAAAAGAAGATGGAAAAACATTTGGTGTGTTGATTGATGTACATTCTTCAAAAGAAATCGCGAAAGGTATACACAAAGCAATTGATGAATATGAACACTACCAACAAGCTGGTGTACAAAGAGTCCTAACAAGTTATACTTGGACAGCGACCGCAAAAACATACATCAATGCGATAAAGGAAATCAATAAGCCTGTGAAAGGTGTAATGATTCCAACATATTTTTATTCCTTAAATCAAGATGATTTAGATCAAAGAGTTCTTAAAGATTACGTAAAAAAAGACTAGAAAGGGTGATTGATTTTTATGGCAAACATTACTGATCACTTATTCACCCCAGATGGGTGGACCATCATCAAAGACAAATATGATCAATCACAAGCAATTACTGAAGGAACCAA
This sequence comes from Caryophanales bacterium UBA3566, assembly GCA_002376065.1. Classification (GTDB taxonomy): domain Bacteria; phylum Bacillota_I; class Bacilli_A; order Izemoplasmatales; family Izemoplasmataceae; genus UBA3566. The sequence goes on along the minus strand of DFNN01000048.1, from coordinate 1,482 downwards.
TTTTATGGTGGGAAATGGGTACTTAGGATATCGAGGAACATTCGCAGAAGACACGAAGAAAGAATACGTTGGCTGCATTGTTTCAGATACTTGGGATAAAGCGGATGGAAAATGGGAAGAACTTTGTACAGTACCAAACGCTCTTCACACAACGATAAACATTGATCAAGAACCATTTACTGTGAGCAACAATACGTTTTTTGAACGTTCATTAGATTTGAAAAATGCATTATCGAAAAGCACAGTGAAAAAAGTAATGTCAAATAAAAACATCACAGTGAAACAAGAGAAATTTGCAAGTTATGATGATTTGCATATTGTAGCTATGCAATATCAAATCATTTCTGATGAAGATACAAAAGTGATGATTCAAACAGGCATCGATGATGATGTTTGGAGTATCAATGGTCATCATTTCTCGAAAGAAGAAAAACTGATTGATCAAGAATACATCGGAATGAAATTGACAACAAAGTCTTACAAAGATGAAATTGTTGTGCTGAAAAAAAATGATATCGCATGTAAGTCAGTAAAACAAGACGATCTTTACAACTATTATGAATGTGAATTGATCAAAGATATTCCGTTTACTTTTCATACCTATATGATTGTTGTTACATCGAATGATTTTAAGGATCCTTTAAGTAAAGCAGAAGAAATTTATCATTCCATCAAAGATTATCATTCAATCAAACAAAAGCATATGAAAAAATGGGAACAAGTATGGAACAAGCTTAATGTGAATATTGAAGGTAACCTAGTTGATCAAGTTGGATTGCGATTCAATATATATCATGCAGTAATCGCTACGCCACTTCATAAATCATTACCAATTGGTGCACGTGGTTTGTCATGTCAAGCTTACCAAGGTTCGGCCTTTTGGGATCAAGAAATTTTCAATACACCGATGTATTTATATAGTTGGCCAAATGTTGCGAAAAATATTTTAATTTATCGATATAATACATTAAAAGGAGCGAAAGAAAAAGCGAAAAAACATGGATATGAAGGAGCGTTTTATGCCTGGATTAGTGGTAAAACAGGTGAAGAATTGTGTCCAGACTTTTTCTTTAAAGACGTCATTACAAAAAGAGATATCAGAAATCACTTTAACTTATGGCAAATCCATATTAGTCCAGATATCGCGTATACCATCCATCAATACTATGAAGTTACAAAAGATGAGGATTTTTTACTTCAGTATGGTATTGAAATGACATTTGAAATTGCTCGTTTTTTGGCTTCTAGAGTAAATTACAAACCAATGAAAGATCAATATGAATTGAATCAAGTACAAGGTCCTGATGAGTATCATGAGAATATTGATAATAACGCATTTACAAATTATCAAGCCTATTTTACATTTAAGTGGGCACTTGAATATTTAGAAAAAACAAGTGACAAAATTATTGCGATCAAACAAAAAATAAACCTAACACATAGTGAAATCAAGCTTTGGAAGGATATCAAAGAAAAACTTTA
>DFNN01000081.1:7400-14063 GCA_002376065.1 Caryophanales bacterium UBA3566 | reverse complement strand
TCTAAAATTGGTGAGCAATACAGTGATGTGAAAGAAACCTTTGACGAAGTCACAAACAACATCAAAGACTTCAATGAATTGAATAAAAAAATGGCGATATTATCACAAGTAGATTTTGGGAAATTATCACAATTTGTCAATGTCCAAGATGATTTTGATGACGGTATTAAACTCTCACAAGTATTAACCAAATTTAAAGAGCGAACAGAAGATATCAAAGAAATCAATAAACAAGTAAAAGAACTGAAAAAGTCGATGCAGTTACTGCAAAATAAACTCGATAAAGAAATAGGAAAATAAAAAACGAGCGCAATCATATATCAATATGATTGCGCTCGTTTTTCTAGACGAAATTATTGTCTAAAACCTTTCCAAACTAATTCAAATGAAGAATCGATAAAGTGATCCACATCACTTACTTCGTGACTTTCAATAATAAATTTGGTCGCTGCGTGAATAGCATTATCAATATAAATCATTGAATATTCAGGATATTCTTTACAAATCGTACTTGGAGAAATTGAAGCTAAAATAGTTTGTCTAAATTGTTTGTAACTGTCCATTGCTTTTTCATGCATAAATTCTTTTTTAAACGGTGAGTTACAAAATAGTTCAAGATAATGAAACTCTTCAGGATTTTCAATTCCCCATTTAATCACGGTTTTCCACATCGCTTTTAAATTATCATGTTCACTATAGTTCTCTTCAAGTTGTTGTACAAACACTTTTGCAGAATGCATTTTTACCTGAATATAGATTTCTTGAATCAATGCTTCCTTAGTTGGAAAGTAGTTGAATAAAGTTCCTACGCTGATTTTTGCCTTCTTCGCAATCTTTGATGTTGGTGTTGCATGGAATCCTAATTCATTAAACAGCTTCATTGCTGTATCTAAAATATGTCTTCTTTTTAATTCATCCATTCTAATCCTTCTTTCAAATTTGACTGCATCTTGCATTTTACGCTTGTATAAACGATTTGTCAAGTGGACTTATATTTTAATTTTAATCTTAAAATATTTAAAGCGCTTCCATTTTTTCAAGAATATTATATATATAATATTCAGTATGAAAAACAACGCATTGACAAATATTTAAAATATTATTTCAATTGACTAATCAGTCAAACAATGGCTTAACAAAGAGAAAAAAATATTATGAAAAGTTTACATTTTTTAAAAATCGCTATTTTTAGCATAGTGCTCACGTAAAATAACCTTTATTGACTAATCAGTCAATAAAAAGTGCATTATTTTCTCTTGACAAAGCCATTAAGAGGAGTATAATTCTACTTGGTGAGCCCGATAATGATCTGTTTTAGTCAGTGGACTAGTCATGTCATTTTTTTCTGGCCAAAATGAAATGAACAAATTAAAAGGAGTTGACACTATGATGTTGTTGAGCACAAACATTCACGGTGATATGTCAGGACTAATCATCAACTTAGGAGTTATCATACTGATGGGGATGTTGTTTGGTCGTATTGCAGAATATTTTAAAATCCCAGCAATTACAGGATATTTAATCGCTGGATTATTACTAGGGCCAATTAGTGGTTTTGTTAGTTTAGAAGAAATCAAAGGAATGTCGATTATTAGTGATGTTGCTTTAGGATTTATCGCATTTCAAGTAGGAAATGAATTATGGTTTGGAAAATTGAAAAACTCTGGGATGAAGATCGTCATTATCACAGTAGTTCAAGCAGTTTTTACAACCGCAGTTGTCACATTTCTCACAATGTTTTTTGTTGATCTTTCCGTCGCACTTGTCTTAGGAGCTATTGCAGCTGCAACGGCACCAGCACCGATTATGATGATCATTAAAAAATATCGTGCAAAAGGTGAGTTAACAGATACTATCTTACCCGTTGTTGGTTTAGATGACGCAGTTGGTGTCATCATGTTTGGTATTTTGTTATCAATCAGCGTTAGTATGCTGGATGTCACATCCGCAGAAGTATTGACTGTTTTTGAAATGATTAAAACACCATTATTTGAAATCTTAATTAGTATTGGATTGGGTGGAGCAATTGGTGTTGGATCGGGATTTGCGATTCGTACAATTTCTCACAACCGTGATCGTAAAGAGAAAAACTTAAATATTATTGTTATCAGTGTTTTTTTAACAACAGGAACAGCGTTGTTCTTAGGTGCATCACCAATATTAACACCTATGATTGCTGGTACAGTAGTAACAAATATGATCAATAAAGATTGCTATGTATTAGAAGAAGAAACCATTCGTTTCTTTGTACCACCAATTATGATTGCATTCTTCACGATTGCAGGAGCGCAACTACAATTTGATGTTGTGTTCGCAGCAGGTATTGTCGGTGTTGTTTATATTTTAGGACGTATCTTCGGAAAAATGTTTGGATCGTATTTAGGAACTACAATCGTCAAAAGTAGTTCGAAGGTTAAAAAATATCTTGGCGTAAGTTTATTGCCACAATCAGGTGTAGCAATTGGACTAAGTATTGCAGCATATAATGAATTATCTGTCGTTGCTGGACCAGAGGCATTGGTTGTGAAAAACGTGATTTTAGCTTCTGTATTATTCTTCGCGTTAACAGGGCCAGTCCTTGTTAAAATAGCATTTACAAGAGCAGATGAAATAGAAGACGTTAAAGAAGAGAAGGTGATTCCATGGAAAAATTCGCACGCATATCAAGAATAACAACTGACTATTTACACGGTACATTACACAAACTCATTTTTCAATATGAGGGACCGAACAAAGTACATATTGTTGTATCTTACGAAGATCGCAATGAATATTGGTTTGATTACGAGCTAGATCTTAATATGAACAATCATCACGTAGATTTTAATTCACACCGTTTGGCTAGTACATTAGAAAAAGTACAAATCTCACGAGATGAACACTTTGAACAAGCGTTACAAGAACTATTTGACTAATCTTTTTCTAAATAAAAAAAGTACCTTGACATCTTGCAAAATTCCAATTTAAGCGTATAATTTAATTGGAAAGAGTAGGTGTTGATGTTATGGAAAAATATCAAGAAATTACAAAATTAACACATGATTTTTTAGGTGGAGAGTTAGAGAAATTGTTTATCGAGTATGATAATCCAACTTTCGTCCATATTCAGTTAATTTATAAGGATGATACAGAATTTCAACTAGACTATGAAGTCGATATAGATTTGAAAAAGCAGAAGGTTATTTTTTGTAAACACGAGCTCACAAACCCGTTTGAAAAAACAAATCTCCATCGCAATAAACACTTTGAACAAGCACTTTTCGATTATTTATTGAAACATAAACGCGCATGAAAAGCACGAGATATTTATTCTCGTGCTTTTCTATTACTCATCCTCAATCAAACGGCTGACCATCATATTCATTTGATGATACATTTTCTTTGTTCCTTCTTTATCTGATTCATATTTTTGTGCAAATTCTTTTTTAATTCCGAGTTTGTTTGCTTCGCATGCAGTATCAATGTTTGCGCCTAAAAAGATGAATTCATTGCCCAATTCTTGTTCATGATGGATAAGTTGATGGATGTCTTTATAATTGTATTGTTTACTTGCGTTTTCCATACCATCAGTTGTGATGATGTAAATAAATCTTTCCCTTTCAGCATAGAAGGGCGCTTTATTTTTTAGATATTTGATTGTGTGTCCAACAGCATCTAACATCGCAGTCGCTCCTCTAACTTCGTAGTTGTCTTTCGTTAACAATGCATGATTGATTTGTTGACCATCATGCAATAATTTAAATGCATGGTCAAACAATACTGTGGTTACTTTCGTATTGGGTAGATGATGGTATTTTTCTAAAAATCCATTGTATCCACCTATCGTATCTTCTTCAAGTCCGCTCATCGATCCGCTACGGTCTAATATAAAAACCAAATGTAATTTTGTCATTTTCTGACCTCCTTATGCTATAATAGTACAAGAGTTAAGGAAGGATGTGGTCGCTTTGCAAGCGACAAATGAGTTAGCGAAAGTAAAAGCGTATATTGATCAATACTATCAAGATATGTTCATTGAAGTGAATAGAAGTATGAAAGATATATCTGATGCGAAAGAGATATTTTTACCAGAAACCGAACCTTTTTCGATCTATTTATTTAGAAAAATTGATGAAAAAGAGATGGATGATGTATCATTATATAAGAAAGCACAAATAGATCGAAGACTATTTTCAAAAATAAGAAGTGATGAGGATTATCAACCAAGTAAAAAAACAGTATTTAAATTAGTTTTAGCGATGGAACTGACTTATCAAGAAGCAAAAGAGTGTTTAGAATATGCTGGTTTTGCTTTTAGTAGAAGTTCAAAATTTGATTTGATTGTTGAATATGCGGTGAAACATCAAATATATAATATCTTTGATGTCAACGAACTATTGGATGAATTGGTCAATGAGATACTATAATATAGAAAAATGAGGTACAAAATGAAAAAACTATGGATTTTCCTATTGATCTTATTATTGAGTGGGTGTAAAGAAGCAGTAACACCACATAATGAAATAGATTGTGAACAAACACCAACACATGAATCATGTGAGAATGATGATGACAATGACGATGATGATGTGGAAGTGGATATACAAACAATCATCAACAATATCATGGACCCTTTAACCTTGCGTCAAAAAGCAGCACAAATGGTCCAAGCAGAGCGTGGAAGTATTTCTCCAAGTGATGTAATGAATTATCAAGTTGGTTCGATTCTGAGTGGTGGAGGAAGCCACCCAAGTAGTTACAATAATTCAGTTGATGACTGGTACCAAATGGTGCGTAATTATCAAGAAGCCGCACTAAATAGTGATTCAGGGATTCCGATTATGTATGGAATTGATGCGGTCCATGGACATAACAATGTTTTTGGCGCAACCATTTTTCCGCATAACATTGGTTTAGGTGCAGCAAATGATGCTGATCTTGTTTACCGTATTGCAAAAGCAACGGCGGAAGAAATGCTTGTAACAGGTATTCCATGGACGTTTGCTCCTGCCTTAAGTATTGTGCAAAACACCGCATGGGGAAGAACATATGAAGGATATAGTGAAGATACTGATGTCTTTATGAATTTGACCCAAAGTGCGATTCTAGGACTTGAAGAAAACGGCGTGAGTGCGACTGCAAAGCATTATTTGGCAGATGGAGCAACAGTAAACGGGATTGATCAAGGAGATGTTTGGGTAAGTGATGAACTCTTAAGAAATGCTTATCTCCTTCCTTATATCGAAGCAATTGAAGCAAATGTTGACACAATTATGATTTCTTATAGTAGTGTCCGAGGAATAAAAATGCATGAACATGAATACTGGATTACAACCGTATTAAAAGAAGAATTAGGATTTGAAGGATTTGTGATAAGTGACTGGAATGCAATCCATCAATTAAGTGGTTCATATAATGAACAAGTGGCCAAAAGCATCAACGCAGGTGTTGATATGTTGATGGAACCATACACATGGAAAGAAGCGATTGATGCGATTGTTTATGGTGTAGAAAACAACTTAATTCCCATGGAACGTATTGATGATGCTGTTTACCGAATTTTGAAAGTAAAATACGAACGAGGATTATTTGAAGATCCATATATGCGTTTAGATGCATCTTATTTATATAACGAAGAACATCAAGCATTGGCACGTGAAGCAGTGAGAAAGAGTCTTGTTTTATTAAAAAATGAAGAATCATCATTGCCTTTAAGCAAAGATGAAACAATCTATCTCACCGGTGAAGCGAGTGACAATGTTGGGTATATGGCAGGTGGATGGACTACGTATTGGCAGGGAAATACCGCAGCCAATATTGGTGTAGGAACGTCTATCAAAGATGCTTTTGATGAAATACTTTCAACAAATGGTGGGTCATTGACAACATCAGTTGAAGATGCCTCAACAGTTATCGTGGTTTTATCGGAAGTTCCTTATTCTGAAGGTGTTGGTGATAACCAATCTCCAACCTTAACATCACACACCGCAGATCCAGGAAATAATGCCGCTTTAGAAATTGCAAGAGAAGCACACCTTGCAGGAAAAAAAGTGATTGGAATCCTCATCAGTGGACGACCAATGTTGCTTGAAGACCATTTAGATTATTTCGATGCATTCATTGCCGCATGGTTACCTGGTAGTGAAGGTGGACATGGTATTTCAGATGTTGTCTTTGGAGATTATGACTTCACAGGTAAACTATCTTATACGTGGCCTAAAACAGCTGCACAACTAAGTTATAGTATTTTAAGAGAAGATTATGATCCAACATCTGTCATGTTTCCGTATGGTTATGGGTTAACATATTCTAATTAAAAAAGACATCCTCGGGATGTCTTTTTAGTAGCGGTCTAAATCAATATCATAATTTGAAGTAGGATCTTCTTTCATCGATTGAACAAGAATACCTTGCAAATGAGTTAACAACCCTAAACTAGCACGTACATCACGTTCTCCACGTTTAGAATAACGCATAGAATCTGCTTCATCTCTGGTATTTAAGCGATGAACATCCATTTCAGATTTTTCGACATTCAATAGTTCCTTGTGATCATATATTTCAGAATCTAACAATGCTAAAGCTGCTTCTTTATTACTTTTTTCTAAGGAATATACTTTCATCATAATATAGAGCATACGATACTTACTAGCAAGTCCGGTATAAACCAAAAAAAGATAAAAA
>DFNN01000081.1:0-7008 GCA_002376065.1 Caryophanales bacterium UBA3566 | reverse complement strand
ACCAGCGGCAAGCAACACCAATATCGCAACAATGATATATAGTGCGGTGCGCATCACTAGTGTTGGTAATAATGCTTTTCGAAACTGAGACATAAAACCCCTCCTTTAGGGATAATATACAAGAAAAATGGTTGTTTTTCAAGAAAATAGTGAGAAAGTGCTAGAATTTAAATAGTGTTATGATATTAATCAAGATTGGTTTTGATGATTTTTCATCACATTAATTGTGAATTGAATGAACAGATGATCTATTTTAGAATAGCTTATTTGGTGTCTTTTTTAGAACATATTAGAAAATCAAAAAAAAACGTAAAATGGGCTTGGATTTTTCCTTTTTTATGATATGATAATTGTGTAATAAGTAATATCTGGACTATTGAGGATGCATCGCTTAACTGTTTTCAATAGTCTTTTAAAAAAAAGATTTTGTAAACGCTTGTATATTGAAAAAATAACTTGCGATATACAAACTAAAACGATACTATTTTAGTAAGGAGAATGAGATGAAGAAAACGATCTTACATAAACACCATGTCTCACTTGGCGCAACGATGACTGAATTTGCTGGTTATGATATGCCGCTGCGCTATACATCAATCACAGAGGAACATGATTTTGTTCGAAGTAAAGCTGGTGTATTTGATGTTTCTCATATGGGAGAACTTTATATCAATGGAAAAGAAGCGACTGCGTTTGTCGATTATTTATTCACCAATGATGTAAAATCAATGAATAATAAACAAGTGTTATACGGAATGATGTGTTATCCAGGTGGTGGCGTTGTTGATGATTTATTGGTTTACAAAGTCAATGATGAATCTTATATATTGGTTGTCAACGCATCGAATATTGAAAAAGATTTTGCTTGGGTAGTAAAAAACAACAAATTTGATTGTGTTGTATCCAATGAATCAGATCTGGTGAGTGAAATTGCATTACAAGGACCACTAGCTGAAAGTATTTTAAGAACGCATACTGAATATCCTCTTGAAAACTTAACCTTCTTTACCTTCGATTATATGATGATAGATGGCAAAGAAGTGCTTGTATCAAGAACAGGATATACAGGAGAAGATGGATTTGAGATTTATGGTGCAGCAAAAGATATTGAAACAATCTTTTTGGCATTATTGCTAAATCGCGATGATATAGCCCCATGCGGACTTGGTGCACGTGATACACTGCGTTTTGAAGTGGCGTTGCCATTATATGGACAAGAGTTATCAAAAGATATTACGCCATTAGAAGCAGGGTTAAGTTTCGCAGTGAAGTTAGATGCGGGAGATTTTATTGGGAAAGATGCTTTGGTGAAACAAAAAGAAGATGGTTTAACAAGAAGAATTGCAGGATTAGAAATGATTGATAAAGGGATTTTGCGACATGGATATCAGGTATTTGATGGGGATACTCTTGTTGGAGAGATTACGACTGGGTATAAATCACCTTCAACAGGTGAAACAGTCGCCTTAGCAATGATTGATAAGCCCTACGATAAATTAGGAACAATGCTTGAAGTAGATATAAGAGGGAAACGAAAAAAAGTCAAAGTTCGAAAGAAAAAATTTTATAGCAAACATTATAAAAAGGAGGAAACAAAATGAGTAAAGTAGTAGACGGATTATATTATGCAGCAACCCATGAATGGGTTAGAGTAGAAGGGGATTACGCCTTCATTGGAATTACTGATTATGCACAAGATTCTTTAGGAGAAATCGTCTTTGTGGAATTACCAGAAGTTGACGACCAGTTAGACAAAGGTGAAGAGTTTTCAACAATAGAATCAGTCAAAGCCGCAAGTGATATTTTAGCACCATTAACAGGAACTGTTGTATTGATCAATGATGAATTAGAAGATAGTCCTGAACTCATCAACGAAGATCCATATGAAAACTGGATCGTCAAAGTTGAAATGGAAGATAAAAGTGAATTAAACGCTTTATTAAGCGCTAGCGAATACGAAGAATCAATCGAATAAGAATGGAGGAATAGATATGTTTAAATATCTACCTCATACATCCGAAGACATCAAAGAGATGTTAGAAACGATTGGTGTTTCTAGCATTGATGAGTTGTTCAAAGAAATACCTAATGACTTAATGGATCCATCATTCGATGTACCAAAGAGTCATAGTGAACTGGAACTAAGAAGAAGAATGAATGAGCTAGCTAATAAAAATTTAGCGCTCATTCCTTTTGTCGGGGCAGGAGCATATGACCATTACACACCAAGTGTGATTCGTCATCTAATCGAACGTCAAGAATTCTTGACAGCGTATACTCCTTACCAACCAGAAATTTCACAAGGTACGCTGCAATACATTTTTGAATACCAAAGTATTGTCGCAGAACTCACTCAAATGGACGTGTCCAACGCTTCGATGTATGATGGCGCTACGGCGACAGCGGAAGCTATGTTTATGGCAACAGCCGCAAGAAAAAAACAAATAGTACTGGTTTCAAAAACAATGAATCCGAATATCATCAATGTGCTCAAAACATATACAAGATATCGTGAACTTGAGATCGTATTCATTGATGAAAAAGAAGGACAAACAGATTTAGAAGATTTGTCTAGTAAAATCAGCAAAGAAGTCGCTGGTGTTATTTTACAAACACCGAACTATTATGGAATTATAGAAGATTTTTCATCTGTGAAAAAACGCATCGAAGAAGCGAAGTCACTCTTTATCTTAAACCAAGATTTGGCGAGCTTAAGTATCTTACAAACGCCAGGTTCAATGGGTGTTGATATCGCAGTTGGTGAAGCACAAACATTAGGGCTTCCACTTAGTTATGGTGGACCATATATTGGGTATTTGGCAACTACGTCAAAATTGATGCGTAAAATGCCAGGTCGTATTTGTGGAGTGACCACCGATACTGAAGGAAAACGTGCTTACGTATTAACATTACAAGCACGTGAACAACATATTCGTCGTGAAAAAGCAAACTCAAATATTTGTTCCAATCAAAGTTTGCTTGCTTTAGCTGTGACTGTTTATACAGCAGTTATGGGTAAAGAAGGTGTAAAAGAAGCACAAATGAATTCTTATAAAGCAACCCATTATCTCGCAGAACAAATAAACAAACTCGATACATTCGAGCTTGTTTATGATGCTGATTTCTTTAAAGATGTATTGTTCAAAACAACACTTAATGAAGAAATCGTTGAAGAAGCTTTATTAAAAGAAGGTATTTTAGGACCGTTACAACTCAGCAAATTTGACTCATCTAAAAAAGGACAATTGCTCTTTAGTGCGACAGAAAAACGTACAAAACAAGAGATTGATCACTTAGTCCAAGTATTGGAGGCGTTATAATGTATTATAGTAAAACAATATTTGAACTAGGACGTAAAGGTAGAAAAGGATATAGTCTTCCTAATGAAGATTATGGACAATATGAATTACCTACTCATTTACAACGCACTGAATCACTTGATTTACCAGAAGTAAGTGAATTAGAAGCAGTACGTCATTATACAAACGTCAGTTTCAAAAACTTTGGAATTGAAAAAGGGTTCTACCCACTCGGTTCTTGTACAATGAAATACAATCCGAAAATCAATCAAGATATGTCAGCGATTGAAGGATTCCATATTCACCCATATCAAAGTGTGAAAGCATCACAAGGATTACTAGAACTATATTATGAAACACAACGTATATTAAGTGAATTAAGTGGACTTGATGAATTTACCTTAAATCCATACGCTGGAGCGCATGGAGAACTCATTGGTTTAATGATCATGAAGAAATACCATCAAGACCGAAATGATCACAAAAGAACCAAAGTGATTGTGCCTGATTCTGCACACGGAACCAATCCAGCAAGCGCAAGTGTCGCGGGATTTGAAAGTGTGGAAGTGAAAAGCAATTTTGATGGAACAGTCAATGTAGAAGACTTGAAAAAAGTGCTTGGAGACGACATTGCTGGTATCATGATGACCAACCCAAATACCTTGGGAATCTTTGAAAAAGATATTTGTGAAATCGCGAAACTTGTACATGATGCAGGCGGATTGTTATATTATGATGGTGCGAATTTAAATCCATTACTTGGTCAAGTACGTCCAGGTGATATGGGATTTGATATTATGCACATCAACGTTCATAAAACCTTCTCAACACCTCACGGTGGTGGAGGTCCAGGAGCTGGACCAGTTGGTGTGAAAAAATACTTAAGTGAATACTTGCCAGTACCACGCGTGAAAAAAGTAGAAGACCAATATACACTTGAACTTGATAATGATACAACCATTGGACAAATCTCACATTTTTATGGAAACATCGGTGTGATTGTTAAAACCTATAGTTTCTTGCTCAGTGTTGGAAAAGAATACTTTAAAGACATTTCAAAATTCTCTACATTAAATGCAAATTACATCAAAGAATCTTTGAAAGAGTATTACGAATTGCCAATCAAAGGAATTTGTAAACACGAATTTGTGTTTGATGGCTTAAAAGATAAATCTACGCATGTCACAACCTTAGATGTGGCGAAACGATTACTTGACTATGATGTGCATCCACCAACCATCTATTTCCCACTCATCTTTAAAGAATCATTGATGATTGAGCCTGTGGAAAGTGAATCGAAACAAACAATCGATAACTTTATTGAGATTATGAAGAAAGTCGCGTTAGAAGCAAAAGAAACACCAGAACTTGTAAAGAATGCTCCTTACACAACTGTTGTAAAACGTTTAGACGAGGCAGAAGCGGCACGTAATCCGAAAGTAAAATATAAGGATATACAACATGACTGATGTCATCATCATCGGCGCAGGACCTGGTGGGTTTGATACAGCAATTTACGCTAAGGAAAAAGGTCTTGATGTCACATTAATTGAAAAAGATACTGTTGGTGGTACTTGTTTGAACTGGGGTTGTATTCCAACCAAAGCGTTGTACCATAACGCAAAAAAAATTAAAGATATGAGTGAGCTTGATGTTTTTGGCATCAATGCTCCCTCATTCACTATTGATCAAGAAATCATCAAAATTCGTAAAGAAACGATTGTTGAAAATCAAGTACGCAATATCCATACTTCTTTGGATAAACTTGGTGTCAATTTATTAAAAGGAGAAGCAACCATCATTTCTCCAAACAAAGTCGAAGTGAACGGTTTAATACTTGACACAAAACACATCATCATCGCGACAGGAAGTATACCAAAAAAACTTCGTTTTGAAGGCGATGATTTAGAGATTGTTCATGATTCAAAAGACTTATTATCACTAGAAACATTTCCGAAAAGAATGCTTGTCGTCGGTGCTGGTGTCATCGGTTCAGAAATGGCGTCAATATTTACTGCATTTGACTGTGAAGTTACATTAGTGGAATATCTTGATGATGTCTTACCTATGCAAGACAAGGACATCAAAAAACGTGCGAAAAACTTATTCAAACGCAAAGGTATTCAAATCAAAACAAGCACAGCTTTAAAAAAATTAACATTTAGTGATGGAAAATATATTGCTTCTTTAGAAGGTAAACGCAAAACCGAAGAAGTAGAAACAGACTATATATTACTTTCTACAGGAAGAGTTCCATTTTATGGTAACCTTGACTTAGAAGGATTAGGAATTGCTTATACACCACAAGGAATCACCGTCAATGAGTATAAACAAACAACAATTCCTACCATTTACGCAATTGGTGATGTCAATGGAGAAATGATGCTTGCGCATAAAGCAACTTACGATGGATACAAAGCAATCAATCATATCTTAGGAGAAGAATTCGCTGTTGATTTCAACTTAGTCCCTAGTGTCGTGTTTTCTTTCCCAGAAATCGCCAGTGTTGGTGTAACGGAAGATATGGTCACAGGAGAATATGAAACAAACAAATTTTTATACAAAACAAATGCAAAAGCTGAATGTATGAATGAAACTGATGGGTTTATAAAATTGATCATTGATGATCAAAGAAAATTGATTGGTTGTCACATCATTGGCGCACATGCATCTGATTTGATCCATGAAGCAACGTTAGCGCTTCATCAAAACATGAGTATTGATGAATATCAAACAATGATTCATGCTCATCCAACGATAAGTGAAGTCTTAGGAGAATGCATCAAAGGATTCAAATAACATGAATAAAACCACAACCGAAATCATTCGTTTGTGGTTTTTTTTACGCAAGATATTCGACCTTAATTAAAAAAATATATATCTTATTTAAAATTTTACGAAAACGGTATCGTAAAACGCTTACTTTTATGATATACTATATTCGAAAACGATTTCGTAAGGAGCATAATTATGATAAAACAATACGTTACATCAAAGTACGAAGGGCTTAAACACGCATTGGTAAATGAAAAACCAGAAAAAACGACACTGATAATGAATGTGAATCCAAGCAAGCAATTTCAATCGATTATTGGATTTGGTGGTGCATTTACGGAGAGTGCTTGTTACACATTAAGTCAGATGCCAAAAGGCAAACAAGAAGAACTTTTGAAAGCCTATTTTGATCCAAAAGATGGACTCGGATATAATATTGGGCGTGTTCATATCCATAGCTGTGATTTTTCTTTAGAAAATTATACCTATGTAGATGAAAATGATAAAGATTTAACAACATTTGATATCAAAAGAGAACATAAGTGGGTTATTCCAACCATCAAGCGTGCAGAAGAAATTCGTGGTGAATCTATTTCTTTACTCGCAAGTCCTTGGAGTCCACCAGCTTGGATGAAAAGCAACAACGATATGAATCATGGTGGACATCTGCTAGATGAATACAAACAATCTTGGGCAAATTATTACATCAAGTATTTAGAACATGCGAAAAACGCAGGACTCGATATTTTTGGTATCACTGTGCAAAATGAGCCGGCCGCTGTTCAAGTATGGGATTCATGTATATATAGTGCTGAAGAAGAACGAGATTTTATTCGTGACTATTTAGGACCAGCACTTAAGAATAGTCCTTATAATGATACAAAACTGATTATTTGGGATCACAATCGTGACATTATTGTTGAACGTGCAAAAA
>DFNN01000002.1 GCA_002376065.1 Caryophanales bacterium UBA3566 | reverse complement strand
ATCAATGCATTTTCTTGCAGAGCAGCGATCTTTTCAAAGTTTTCTTGTAAATCAACTTTTGGAACAAACGGTGTTTGATCCATTGGTGATTCAAACGTAAACTCTTCTGTATTCTCCAAATGAAACAATACCCTAGTATAATCAAACGAATAACGATTCAACGTATCTCGATAACTACTACTTGTACGTCTAGCAAAATCAATTTTAGACAAATCAATATCGCCATATATAATTTCACTTTCTTGTGAAAAATTTTCTGTCTCTACAAGCAATTGTCCATTTTGCGCAATCAAATTATGCCCACTAAACACTGTCTCACTAGTTGATTCATTCACACCAGCACTACTATAAACATACGCACCTTGATTACGTCTACTATGTTCTAAAATACTTTGTCTTCTCAATTCTCTTTTCCCAAGTGTTTCATTTGAAGCACTCAAATTGACAATCATACGTGCACCATTTAACGCCAAAATATTCCCTGGACTAATTGGTGCCCACATATCCTCACAAATTTCTACACCAAAAGATAGTTCTTCATCTTTCGCTTTAAACACCAAATGTCCAAACGGAACAATTTGATCTAAATAAAGAACCTCACTTACTTGATTGACAATTTCAAAACCACTTTGAAACCAACGTTTTTCATAAAATTCACCAGTATTTGGTAAATAAAATTTCGGGACAATTCCTAAAATAACATCTTTTTGAATCACAAATGCCGTATTATATAAGACCCCATCTATTTCTAAAGGCGCACCAATAAAAACAATCCCCTCATAAGGATTTTCTTTCAAAAACAAATCAATTGCTTTTTTTGTACGCTGAATCAAACTCTCTTGAAAAAAGAGATCATTACAAGTATACGCCGTCACACTTAGTTCAGGAAACACCGCAATACTACTTTTTACTTCTTTTAATACCCGCAGCATCTCTTTGACATTGTAATCAGGATTCCCAACTTTTAATTTGGGTGTCACACTTGCGACTTTGATAAATCCATTTTTATACATATTACTTCACTCCATAAAGCTTATTATCAAAAATATATTGATATACTTCTTCTTCAACATCATCTTTGTTTAATGTTTCTCTAAAAGTTGTCGAAGAAATATTTCGTTTAAACTGATCAAATACAATAAAACTATTTCTATGTTTATCAAGCACTTCACGCTCGTGAATCAAACTCTCTATATCAAGACCATTGCGACCCAAAACAACTACTTTAAATTCACTTAAGATGCCTTCAATGTTGATCCATTTGTGCATCTTAAACAAATTATCCGCCCCAACGACAAACGCCAAATCATCTTCCTTTTTATCATAAAGACGAATCAATGATTGATATGTTCCTAAAAAATCCGAATCATCAATTTCCAATTTTGATACCTCGATGTCATCAAAATCCTTTGTAACAATCTCCAACATATTCAAGCGGTGATAGTTACTCGCAAGTTCACTTTTTGTATAAGCACTACTGACTGGAAGAAAGATGAACTCACTAAAATCCAACCGTTCTTTCAAATAGTGATAGACATCCATATGTGCTTTTGTTACTGGATTAAATGCGCCACCAAAAACGACTTTCATACAACCACCTCATTTAGTAACTTTATTATATCACAATTTCTTCTAAGAAAAATCATTATAAACGAAAAAATAACTGAACATTAAACCTTTAACGCTTACATCAATCGTGCTATAATACTTTTTGAGGTGAAAAAATGAAATTAGATCAAAACTATATATTAACACTCGCAAAAGAAATATTAGAAATTCCTAGCCCTAGTGGCTACACAAAAGAGATTGTAGCGCGTATCAAAAAAGAAGCTGAAATCTATGATTTACCATGTGAAACAACCAAAAAAGGAAATTTAATCATCACGATGGAAGGTAGAACAGATTACACTTTAGGTCTCAGTGTACATGTTGATACCTTAGGCGCAATGGTGAGAAGCATCAATGCCAAAGGTGACATTAAGTTCACCACCATTGGTGGTCCATTATGGCCAACTTTAGACGGTGAATACTGTACCCTCATGACCCGTGAAGGAAAAAGTTATACTGGTACTTTCTTATCAGATAGCCCTTCTGTTCACGTATTCAAGGATGCCAAAAGTAAAGAACGTTCACCAGAACACATGTATGTCCGTATTGATGAAGTCGTAAAAAACAAACAAGACGTCTTAGACTTAGGCATCGAAGTTGGAAACTTCATCTTCATCGATCCTAAAACGACGATTACCGATAGTGGCTTTGTGAAATCGAGATTTTTAGATGACAAAATCAATGTCGCAAGCATCTTCGGTTTAATCAAAGCATTAAAAGAAGAAAACATCAAACCAAAACAAACCATCAAGTTCATTATTTCTACTTATGAAGAAGTAGGTCATGGTGCATCATTCATCCCAACACTTGATGAGATGATTGCAGTTGATATGGGATGTATTGGTGATGATTTAACTTGTACTGAATATGACGTTTCTATCTGTCCAAAAGATTCAAGTGGACCTTATGATTATGAACTAACAAACAACTTGATTTCTATTGCCAAAGACAAAAAACTCAATCACGCGATTGATATCTACCCATTTTATGGTAGTGATGTTTCTGCGGCCATCCGTGGAGGAAATGATATCAAAGGGGCTTTAATGGGTCCTGGTGTTCATGCTTCTCATGGTATGGAACGTACACACATCGATGGAATCAACGCGACCATTGAACTATTATTCAACTATGTGAAATAAAACAACAATCACTCATTTTTCATGATGGGTGATTGTTTTTTCTACCAATTATCATTGAAAAATGCTATACTATAATGCTAGAAAGGACTGATTTGATGAAGATAAAAAAGCCAGATTATCAAAACTCTATTTTAAACGTCAGCAATACATTCTTACATCATTATGGGATCAATACAAAATATAATGGAGTACCTTTATTAGAAGATGCACTCACTAAGGATATCAATCATATCGTTTATATATTACTTGATGGACTAGGAAGCAATATCATCAAACATCACTTATCTAATGAGGATTACTTAAAAAAATATATGAAAAGTGAAATAACAAGTGTATTCCCACCTACAACGGTCGCTGCCACAGACACAGTCTTAAGTGCACTTCCACCAATCAGTAGTGGTTATCTTGGGTGGGTACAATATTTTTACAATGAAGATGTCAACGCCATTGTCTTTCAAAACAAAGATTTTTACGATGTTGGGCGCACATTAAAAACAAACCTTCGAGATACCTATCTTTCGTTTACCCCTATTACAGAACAAATTCATCAAAAAAATAATAACATAAAAACCGAAATATTCTTTCCTAGTTTTATTGAAGGTGGAAGTGATAGCTTCGCTGAAGAAATCGACAAAGTTTTACTCACTACACACAACACAGATCAATCATTCTCTTATTTGTATTGGATAGAACCTGATTTAACACAACATAAAAAAGGCATTCACAGTGATGAAACTCATCAAATGATAAAATCGTTAAACAAAGATTTTACGCAACTATGTGAACACATCACTGATGATACACTTGTCGTCGTTATTGCCGACCACGGTTTGATTGATGTTACAGAGATTCCACTCTTCAAATATGAAGACATTACTTCATTATTTTTAAGACCACCATCAATTGAGCCAAGAGCCACAAACTTCTTTATCAAAGAAGGAAAAGAAGATCTTTTTAAAGCAAGATTCCAATCATATTTTCAAGAAGATTACCTTTTATACACCAAAGAAGAATTGTTATCATCCGGTCTTTTAGGAGAAGGAAATCAACACGATATGATTGATTCATTTTTAGGCCAATTCATCGCGATTGCGATCACAGATAAGATGTTTACTTTAAACACAAATTCTACTTACAAAGCCCATCACGCAGGTTTAAGTGAAGGTGAAATGATGGTGCCTTTAATCATCTATAAAAAATAATATTACTCCCCTTATCCTCTTGAATGATACAAACAATATGTTATAATATAGCTGTATCATAACGAAGGAAAATGGAGGAAAATATGAAACGTATTGAAGAAATGGTTAAACTGTTCAAATCTAAATCTTCGTTTGGATTTTACGTATCTATTTTTTTAATTGTATCCTGTCTCATTGTGATTCCACTCGTAGATGATTTGATGATTCAAATCTTTTTAGGTGCGTTTATTTTATTAATACTTATTCGTTTTATCGGAATCTTACAAGAACGAAACCGTCTCAACCAAGTATTAAAAAATTATCACCGCAACCCAAGAAAATCACTTGATGCCGTCAACAAACAAATCCAAATGGTCAACGCGCGTGTTAAGAAAGCAAGCAAACGACCTGAAGAAGGAAACGTAAATCAGCGAAAAGTTTATAAACATGAACAGGAATTACAAGAGTATGAACAATTAAAAGATGCGATCAAAGAACAACATCCAAACCTTTAAAAATAGCCAAAATGAGTTAACTCATTTTGGCTATTTTCTTTATAATGATATCGACTTCATTGGATCTATTGTTATGATTTCGACATTCGAACCATTTTTTGACAAGATTGTAGGATCAGCGCTAATTAAATCAAATGTATTGTAATGCATTGGTATGACTTTTTTTGGTTTGATCATATCAATGGCTCTTAAGGCATCTAGTTCATTCATTGTATAATTTCCACCAATTGGCAGCAATGCCAAATCAATCTCTTCTACTGCCAACAAAGACATCTCAACACTTAACCCTGTATCTCCTGCATGATAAATCTTTTGTTTTTCTAATGTCAACAAAAATCCACAAGCAAGACCACCATCATACATATGTCCAGCTTCCATAAATCCACTTCCATGTAATGCAGATGTCATTTTCACTTCACCAAAAGGAAATGTATGACTACCACCAATATGCATCGTATGGATCTTTAAATTGGGATACTTGCTCAATAAAATATTCCCTAATTCAAAATTCGTGATGACTAATGCATCATCTCTTTGTGCAAGTTCAACTGTATTACCTAGATGATCACCATGTGCATGGCTCACCATAATCACATCAAGTTTTGGTAAATCAGCTAATGTTCCATTAAAAAGAGGATTCCCCTTTAACCAAGGATCAA
>DFNN01000085.1 GCA_002376065.1 Caryophanales bacterium UBA3566 | reverse complement strand
TTTTTAATGGAATCACTGGTTCTAATATAAGATAGAAATTGTATTAGTCTTATGTTTTACATGAAGTGAACACTCCCCCACTTAATCAGGATTTGAAGTGGGAGCATTCTAAAACGTTAAGGTAAAGAAAAATGAGAGTGATGGTATGAACAAAGAAAACAGTGATATGTTAGAATTTATGAACGTTCGAAAATTATTAATTAAATTAGCGATACCGGCAACGGCCGCAATGATTGTCAATGCACTTTATAATTTGGTTGATACTTTTTTTGTCGCGCAAGGATCAGGAACTGATTCTATAGGTGCCCTTTCAATCGCTTACCCGGTACAATTGATTGTACTTGGAATTGGATTAATGATTGGTGTAGGTAGTTCGAGCGTCTTTTCACGTGCCTTTGGACGGAAAGATGAAGATTCAATGAAACGCTCTGTGAACACTGCGATTATGTTGAATTTGGTGTTGACGTTTACAGTCAGTGGTTTATCTTATATATTCTTAGATGAGTTATTAATCTTTTTTGGCGCTACTGATGGAAATATTGGATTCGCAAGAGACTATATGTCGGTGATTTTGATTGCGCTGATTCCTTACTCTTTATCGATTATGTTTAATAATTTAACTAGAGCAGAAGGTCGTCCTAAAATAGCAATGTGGTCGCTCATTATAGGTGCTGGACTAAATATTGTTTTAGATCCAATATTTATTTTCGATTTCGGGTTTGGACTTGGTGTTCGTGGTGCGGCAATCGCAACGGGTATTGGGAAGACAGCTTCATTTATCTATGTATTTAGGAAAGCGATGCAAAAAGAATCTTCTTTAATGATAGATTTAAAGCATTTATATCGAATAGATTTGTCAATGATTAAAGAAATTGTCGCAGTTGGTTTACCTTCTTTTACAAGAATTGCGATGGGTGGTGTTTTAATCATTGTTGTGAATAACTTAATCAAACAATATGCCGGAACGGAAGCGACGACATATCAATCAATTTATGGAGTGATCAATCGATTGATTCGGTTTAGTTTGATGCCTGGATTTGGATTGGTTCAGGGAATGATCCCTATTGTTGGGTTTAATTTTGGTGCGAAGTTATACCGCCGATTACATGAAGTCATTGCTTATGCATCGAAATTATTGCTTGGCTATTTTACATTTATGTTTGTCGCTGTGTTACTGTTCGCAGAATATTTATTCATGATATTCACACCTGAAAACAACGCTACATTTATTGCCGAAGGTGCATATGCTTTTCGAATTGTAGCCTTAGGATTTAGTTTTATTACGTACCAAGTGATTTTATCTAGTGGTTATCAGGCAATGGGTTATCCTGTGAGAGCATTTATTGTTGCTTTATCAAGAAGATTTCTATTATTTATACCGATTGCTTATTTGTTGACGTATTTGATCGGTGTAGATGGTATTTGGTGGTCTTTCTTTGCGGCTGATATTATTACTGGATCGTTGTCATTTATGGTGTATCGTTTTGAAATGAAAGATTTGCAAAAAAAGATGGTATAATAATATAAGGAGTGAAAAGATGAAAGGACTATTAATATTTAGCAATTTGGTGGAAGATATGGAAGCAATTGGTACGAGAGATTTGTTATTGCGTGCTGGAATTGAAATTGATAGTGTAACGTTTGAAGAATCTCTGAGAATTACAACATCTTATGGATTGGAAATTTGTGTTGATGATTTTGCGCAAAACATTAAAGTGGAAGACTATGATCTTTTAATCATACCTGGTGGACCTTATGTTGGTAAAATTGTTGATCAAGATCAAGAAATTAAAGAATTGGTCAAATCGTTTTATCATAAAGATAAAGTTATTGCGGCTATATGCGCTGGACCTAGATTTTTAGGGCAAGCAGGATTGTTAGATGGTAAGAATTTTACTGCTTTTAGAGGAAGTGAGAAAGATGCGCCTAAAGGGAACTATCGACCAGAAGATAAAGCTGTCGTCGATGGACGTATCATCACAGCTAGAGGAGCAGGTGCTGTTTATGAGTTTGCCTATGAGATTACAAAGAAACTTTTATCAAAAGAAAAAGCACTCGAAGTAAGAAATAAGATCATGTATTAAGAGTAAGTTCACGTTGCCAAAGCAATGTGAACTTTTTTATATATTTTTCGATATTTTGAGAAAATTGATGATTTAGTTTGTATATATGGTTGAAGCAAGGATAGTGTTTGCATTTTTGTTGTATAATAGTGAAAATGAATTACAATGAAAATATATATAATAATAATCAGGGGTGGTTGATTAGATGAATGAAGATGTAAAAATCATTCATCGCATATTGCGTGGTGAAAAAGACGAATACGCTGTGCTGATGGATCGGTATCATAATGAGTTGTTTTCTTATGTATACAATTTAGTTGTACAAGTAGAAACAACAGAGGATTTATTGCAAGATATATTTTTAAAGATATATAAGAAGCTACATAAATATGATGCGAAGAAAGCTAGCTTTAGAACCTGGATGTATCGTATTGCGCATAATGAAGTCATCAACTACCTAAGATCAAGTCAAGTAAAATATCAAACAGGCGTTATAGATAAAATTGAGTTCATCGAAGATGATGAAGATATCGAACATGATGTGATTAAAGAAGAAAAAATGAATTTAATATTAAAGGCAATTAATAAAAGGTTGAAAAAGAAACATAAAGATATTATGTTTTTACATTACTTCAGTGGTTTGACGGTGAAAGAAATTAGTGAAGTTTTAG
>DFNN01000061.1 GCA_002376065.1 Caryophanales bacterium UBA3566 | reverse complement strand
GGTAATAGCGATAGTACTGTCCTTCCAAATAGATAAGTACATCAATTTCAGAATACTTGTCACTATATCCTCTAGATAATCCACCATTCAACACAATCCCAATCAATCCTTTGATTGTTTTCAATTCTTCTAAACGCTTATTTAGTATTTTGATATGTTTTTTAAGATCGTTCTTCGTTTCTAACTTCACATGACTTGGCATAATAACCTCCCACATTTCTTGACAAACAACTTCGTTTATCTACATCATAATTATACCATATATTGCTCTATATTGTATGTTTTGTCTAATTTAAAGCGCAACTTCCTCAACAAAAAAAATAGGAAGACTCATCATTGAGTCTTCCCATCACTATTTGATTTTCTCTTTAATAATTTTGTATGTTTTACTTGACGCCCTGTCATCTGAAAAACTAAGTTTTAATTTATCACTATTTGTTGTGATGGTTACTTTTGAAGCCCTTTGTGTACTATCACTATCAAAATCCATATGTCTTTTTACTTTTTTGATGTCTTTATATGGTAGACGAAAAGAGTCAGTACCCATACTTAATATTTCATCAACAGACATTTGTTCATATTTTTCATACACTTTTTTGTTCATATGAAACATTTCACCAACACGTTCTTTAAAACTTTTTCCTTTTAAGTCTTCTGTGAGTTGTTTTTGTTCTTCTTTTCTGACTTCTTTTGTTAAGTGCGAAAACAACACATCATCTTCTGTGAACACCAACCTGTATGTATCTTTTTTCAAAAATCCTTTTTTTAAATATACATCTCCTACAATTTGCAAAATGGGTTCATTCATTTATCTT
Source organism: Caryophanales bacterium UBA3566 (assembly GCA_002376065.1). Taxonomy (GTDB): domain Bacteria; phylum Bacillota_I; class Bacilli_A; order Izemoplasmatales; family Izemoplasmataceae; genus UBA3566. The sequence continues at coordinate 7,059 of DFNN01000061.1, read as the reverse complement.
TTCTCCTCTCGTTATTATAAACCCTCATGCAGTAATCGTCCTTGTTAGTCTTAGTATAGCATCCATTTTTCCTTGAAACAATGAAAAAAGTACATTTTGAATATATTTCTTTATGCGTTCATAAACCAATATTTACTGACATCTCACGACAAAAATATCAGTCAACTATCCAGTTGACAAAAAAGATATCTTTTTTCAAAGCCATTTATTGACTATCAAGCAAACTCAATTTATACTGAATATATGCACAAAGGAGGACGCTCATGAAATCGATTGGTGAACAAATCAAACAAGCAAGATTAAAAAAGGGTTATAGCCAAGAAACACTGGCTTCAAAACTGTTTTTAACAAAACAATCTATCTCTAAATACGAAAACAATTATTCTATTCCTAGCAAGGATGTAATGATTGAACTTGAAAAAATACTGGATATATCATTATCAAAAAACAAAGATCAAAGTATGTTCAACAAAAAAACATTGATCCTTAGTTTGGTTTCTGTTTTTCTTTTCACACTGATGATATCTACAACAGTGTATTTTATCACTTATCAAAACTTAAAAACAAACTATCAAGCATTAGATGAACGTTATCAGGAACTAACATATGGCTATACATCTTTAGAGCAATCACTAAATAATAAAAGCAGTGAATTAGAAGATAAATCTGTAGAGTATGATGAATTAGAACAATCTTATGAAACACGAAACCATGAATATGATAATCTCTATTCTGATTATCATCAACTATATAGTGAGCATATAACATTACAAACTTCATTTGATGAATTAAGAGAAGTGAAAACACTATATTTTGATGGTCTCATTATTACTTACACTGGCAATTATTCATTAAATGATGACGTCCTTTCAATGGACATCATCATTACCAATACACTTGATGTTGGATATTTGTTAAAATCTAGTTTCTTTGACATTGATGGGATAGCTTCTTCTAATGGATATATTATGTATAATCTCAATGATGGAAGTTCTATTCCTTATTGGGGTATAAGAACCATTCTTCCAGGTGAAATCTATCATGGTCGTTTAGAAGCAACCATTACTTCTTTAGACCAATATTTCGAAACCAAAGATGAAGTAACATTACGCTTTTTAGGACAAAGAGTTTCCTTGATAGAACTAAAAAAATAAGAGCCTCCAATGGAGGCTCTTTCGTCTTTATAAAGCACTTTTGATGACTTTTTCTACTTTGGCTGATAATTCTTGTGACTTTAACCCCTTCATTTCTTCATAAGGAATCGCTTCGTGAATAATAATCGTTACTTCTTTTTTACGTGGCCAAGAAACTTTTTCTTTTTTCACAATCGTCATTGGTACAAGTGGTGCTTTACTTTTTAAAGCAACTTTAAATGATCCCTCCTTAAATGGTAAGAGTTTCTTCGGATCTTTGCTTCTCGTTCCTTCTGGGAATATCACCATTGTTAATCCCATCTTCACATGTTTGATGACTTTGATGATTGCTTCTGCGCCTTTACGGGTATTTTCGCGATCAATCATGACGCCACCTAACGCTTCCACCCATTTTCCAATCGCAAAAATATTTTTGACTTTTTCTTTTGCCAAAAACGCCACTGGATAATCATAAAAGGCATACATATAAAGAGGAATATCCATCAACGACGTATGATTAGAATAAATCGTAAATCCAGGATTACTTGGTAAATGTTCTTTTCCAACTATCGTAATCTTTGTATGTGTCAAATGGAGTGGAATACTCACCATTTGCGTCGCCATTTTGTGTTTCGTCATGGAAGTCATTGGTTTCTTTTTCCCAAGCAACTGATAAAATACTTCGATATATAGATAAAGCACAAGCAACATCACTATAAGTCCGACCAAGATTCCTAATAATATGATGCCTATCTGATTGACTTTGTCATCTACTTGATAATCAAATATATAGACAAAGAAGCTTGTAGAAAATAATTGAACAAATACTAAAAATATACTTAACATAAGGTGCACCTTCTTTGTATGGTTTTTATCAACAAACATATTATACTATAGTTTCTTAGATTTATCTGATGAATTTTAACAAATACATCATGAAGATCATTTTCTCAAAAAAAGAATATTACTTTGTTATATTTTATCATAATTAAGCAATCCATCATGATTAAACACCTTTTTTCTTATTTCAAATACTGCTCACTTCTCTTGACAAATTGTCCAAATAATTTAAAATATGAATGAAATCATTTAAAAAAAGGAGATTCATTATGATTCTATTCAATCTAGAAACAACATTGATTCTTGGATATCTATTTTACATTCTAGTAATCCTTGTTCATATTCTTATATTAAAGAAAATTATACCATTTCATCTTGTCAATGGAGGACGAAGTGAGACATATGAAAAACAATCGTCCATTTCTAAAAACAGTATTTTTATTAGTTGTATAGGGATACTTTTCTTATCAATCTTGTTAGTAAAACCTAGTTATCAGAAAACTCTTAGTTACTCAATCATCGCATTTGTTTTAACTGCCTACTGGATGTTAGGCTTTGTGATGCAGCTTCTAGGAACAAAGTTTGAACGTTATCTTATGTCACTTCTTGTTTTACTTGGTGTTCTTAGTCATTTATCTCTCGCATTATTAAGATATAGTGAAGCATCGTAAGTGATTGAAAAATAAAACCAGTCAATTGTCTATCATGATAGATAATTGACTGGTTTTTATCAACAAACTATGATACTTTAAATTATTTGATAAGTTCATCAAAAAGCAATCGACAATTAGTAACCTTAAATTAAAGCACCCGCAAGCAATGCAAGTACGACAATGATTGGAGCTGGTACTTTTTTTGAAAGCAATAAAGTAATGGTCACGATCACCACAATAAAGTTTTCTAAGGATAGTCCACTCTCTCTCATTAAGACAATCCCCGCTGAAGCAATCAGTCCTGCCGCAACAACGGTAATCCCTTTTAACGCAATCTTTAACCCTTTGATTGCTTTGAGTTGTTCCCAAACTGGTAGGACAAAATAAATCAATAACACACCAGGCAAAAAGATCGCAAATGCGCTCAATAATCCACCCACTATTTGAAACAATGCAGTTCCTTCTCTAGCTGCCATCCCACCTGCGTAAGCACTAAAAGAAAACATTGGACCTGGTAATCCTTGGACCAATCCAAATCCTGTTAAAAATTCTTCTGAACTCATAAACATATTGACTTCGACTAAGTCTGTATACATATAAGGAACAACGACTTGTCCACCACCAATAATCAGATAACCATAGCGATAGAAACGTTCAAATAACCAAAGCAACATCCCATCAAACAAAACCACACCGAGCAACAAACCAAATGCAAAAACACCAAAGATTATCAAATATTGATAAGGAGGCTTTAAGGATACTTTATGCCATACATCTTCTTCTTTTGATGAGATCAATGAAACAATACCACCAAACAAAAGAAGTGAAGGAAAAACCCAAACATTGCGATAAACAAACGTCACCACAATCGCAAGAACAAACAAAACTATATGAAGATAATTCCTAATCACTTTTCGCCCAATACGGTACGCTGCCACACCAATAAATCCAACCGCCATCGGTCCAATATATCTTAAGATTTCTGTTGAGATATCTTGATTAATAAAAAACTGATACATAAACGATAAGCCAGTCATCACCAAGACAATCGGTAATGCCCAAACTAACAACGTAAGAAACCCTAACACTGGTCCTCCTACCTTATAACCAATCGATATGATGGTCTGTGTACTACTAGGACCAGGTAAGATACTAGTAAGTGCAATATATTCACCAAGTTCTTCTTCGGTAATATATTGTTTCTTCGTAATCATACGTTCTGTAAACACACCATAATGTGCTTCTGGTCCACCATAAGCACCTAGTGAACATATCAACACATCTTTTAAGAAGGTACTCCACTTAATCTTTTCCTGCATCAAACCACCACCCATTCATGATGATTCTATTTTATCATAATCAAAGAATCAGTGATTTCAATATACAAAAAAATTAATTTTGATATGACTGAACATTCATCAATTTCTCTGCGATTCTAAGCACATTCTCTTGATCTTTGCTTGTCATATCAATCACTCTTTCTACCTCACTATGTATTTTTGATACAAGCATTTTGGTCTTCACTTCATACGCTTCTTTTGGTTCATACACAATCAAATAGCGTTCATCATCCACCAACACAGAATCTACCTGATAAAACCCAGGTTTCTCTAACACACGATTGATCGGTGCGAACTTGCTTACCTCTTTTTCTGTAATCACTAGTTGACGATGTTCATCAACACTTAGTAACCATTTAGTAATTGTTTTCTTTTCCATAAAAAAATCTCCTCCTACTTATGATTCTATAAGAGAACGAGAATATGCCAATAAAAAATGACCATCATTCAGGATTTAGCACCTTGCCTTAAAGGTAGGTTGCTGTGTAGTCAAAGAGCCAGTCTCTCGTACACTCTATATGGTATTTTCATTATAACAATTTCTCATAAAAATGTAAAGGTGATGACAAATACTTAGTCATCACCCAATTTTATCAACCACAATTTAATCATTTAACAGGTTCGTATATTCAATTCCATACTCATCAATCACATTAATAATCACTTGCCATGTTCCACTACTTTCTTCTGTATCAAAACGATATACATGCACATATTCTTCACTATGTGATCCCCACATACTAGGTGTTGAGTCATGTTCATTGACAAGTTCTACATCATTATGAATAATCGTAACCTCTATTTCTCGTATTTTGAGTAATCCACTTGGAACATCTGTTGAGCTATTTTCCCATTGATTCGCTAAGTAGTATTCAACTGTTGCTTCATGACTAGACGCATCAAATTCAACGAACAATGTAAATCGATCACGTAAATATTCATAGAGATTCAATACTTCAATATCATGTGATGTTACAGTGATACCGTCATCTATCTCAACATAGATAGTGTAGTCTTCATGCAAAGAAAGTACTAGATCAATAGATTGTCTAAAGAGTCCATCATCTAAATCATAACTCATTACTTCTTCATTAGATTCTACTTTTAAGGTGACATCATTACCCACAGTATGATCAGTTAAAACAAATGAAAGTTTGGTCAAGTATCTATCGTCTTCTACTTGTTCTATAACCTCATATTCAATATATTGTATAAAAGCATCTTTCATGATGATTCGCTCAGTATTTTCCTCTAAATCCCAAAACGCTTCTAATAATCTTTGTTGTTCAAATTCAAGTGACTGTAATTTGTGATCAAAATTAGATGTTAATCGTTCTTCCATCCCTTTGAGTGATGAAAACGTGATGATGCTCATAATAATCACAACAGAAAACAGTAATCCACCATATAAATATATTGGTTCAATTGTGCGTATAGGTTTTCCTTCTTCTAAATTTTTATTGATTTTCTTTTGATAAAATCTCGGATAAAATATCATAAATAACACCAATATACCAATTACGATAACGAATGGCAAAGCGAAAACAATCGACATAAGTAACCTCCTATTTAAATCCTATAACATTTTTAAAGTTTGACAAATACACTCTTGATACATAAAGCAACTCTTTGTTTTTCATCACGATATTCATTCTTGAATTGAGTGACGGAATGATAGATTTGATCATTTGTTTGTTGACTACTTGTGATTTATTGATGCGGATAAATCCAACTTCTTGTAAGATGCTTTCCACTTCATAAAGTTTTTCTTTGATTTTGTATGTTTGATCGATTGTTTTTATAAAGACATCATGATCAAATGCTTCCACATACACGATTTTTTGATAAGGAACCAACACATATTCATCATCAAGCAATCCAATAAACGTATCTTGAAGATAGTCTAGTTCTTTAAAAACAAAGTCCGCATCATCAGAGATGATGAACCCAGCTTGCTTTAGTTTGTTTTCAATCTTGTTGTATTGTTCTTTAGAACTCACAATTTTTACTTTCAGTTTCATCACCTCTAGCTTAAGTATATAGAATGTACGTTCAAAATTCATTCGTTTTCACGTAAGTCACAATTTAGCAGTCGTAAGTGGCTTTCTACTCTATTTTATATGTATTTTTATATATTTACAATTTTTTAAATGGATTATTTTAACCATCTTCATCATTCCTCCATATTTTTATCATATACTATCCATAATTTACTCATGAAAGGTGATGAATATATGATTGCGATTATGCTCGTCTTAGGACTCGTAACATTATACATCGTGTCAACACTCTTAAATCAATCAACCAGCGTTCCAGAAGAATGTCAAGATATCAAGATTGACAAGTGCACGAGCTGTCATCATCAAGGTTGTAGCTTAAAAGAACATACCTAACCAAAGTGTTTGTTCTAAACAATGTTCTTTGTTATACTATTGATAAAGAGGTGACTAGATGACAACACACCGTATTTACACGATGCCATTTTCTAAAGTATACCCACTTTATATCGCGAAGGTCGAGAAAAAAGGCCATACGAAAGATGAAGTAGATGAAATCATAAAGTGGCTTACAAGCTATAATAATCAAGAACTTATGGAAATCATCAAACAAGACATTGATTTTGCTACTTTTTTTCATAACGCACCCAAATTACATCCAAACAGAAACTTAATCAAAGGAGTAATTTGTGGCATCCGTGTAGAAGAAATTGAAGATCCTTTGATGCAAAATATTCGTTATTTGGACAAATTGATTGATGAGTTAGCCAAAGGAAAATCTATTGAGAAAATTTTAAGATAAGTGATTATATTTTACAATATAAAACCAGCCAATCATATCAAATGATTGGCTGGTTTTTTGTTCCCTTATATCTAAGGTATCAATATCCTACCTTGTCTTCTTTTTCTGCCCATTCTTTGAATGGACGCAAACATTCTTCATGTTCCATTTGTTCTTTTTTTACTTGCAGTTTACTTGTTTTCCCTAAAATAACATCGTAAATATATTGATCATCAAAATCAATATCTGCGGCATCATATCTTGTTGCACCATAATACAGTGTTTTCATTTTCGCCCAGTGAATCGCAGAATAAC
>DFNN01000038.1:7996-10223 GCA_002376065.1 Caryophanales bacterium UBA3566 | reverse complement strand
TTATTCATCATATCACATCCAATAGATCATTGATTTGTTTAGAAATTCCCATAGTTTGGGCATATTGGCGCAGTTTTTGATAATCTCTTTCAGGATGGTTTTTATACCCTATAAGAGCCTTTTTGAATATCTCAACATCAATTCTATCTCTAAAACGTACAAGATCACATATTGTTCGTTCTATATCATAACAAGCGACTTCATTACCAAACATTGTCTTTTTTATAATACGGCCAAGTGAATAATATTTCTTTATAACTTTATGAATAGTGACGTCTTCATTAATGTGGCTACTATTGTAAGAACTAGGTAGTGTAATTTCCATTTGGTAAGGAATCCGATCTGTTAGACCATGAAGATAAAGAGCACTAGAAAAAGAAAAGATTGCTCTTTGATTCTTTTGATATAGAAAGTAGTACTCGTCAAGCACTACTTCTTCAGTACTATAGATCCCCCTATCAATCCTTTGAAGTTTTCCCTGTTTCACCATTCTAGTTAGATAGATGGAAGGAATATCTCTGTCGCTTAGCATTTGACTAGTAATTATTCCGTTGTTTTTATTTAGTATCTCTATAATTTTTTCATAATTATCCATACTACCAGTTCCTTTCACGCTTATATTATATAGTATTATAAGCGAGATAGCAACCTATTCTAATAAAAAAGAACTAAGTTAATAGTTCTAATTATACTTTTTGATGTAGTTGATGATTATTTCGATCATTTTTGGACTTTTTACATATGACTCAACCTCAACTACATCAATTCTATAGCCTTCAATGATGTATTGTAATATGACTTCTGTATACAACACTTCTATGTGTTCCTCGTCTCTAAGATGAGTCTCAATATCCATGTTCATACTTTGGTTAATACCTTCTATAGCTCCTTGGTAAAACTGGCTATGTTCTCCAAAGCAATCCTTCAGCTGTACAAGATGATTAAACCCATCAACTATTTTTGATATCTTAATCCCTTTGTTTCTACCAGTAGTCTTACCAGCTAATAGAATTTTATCAACGCTAATATCAAGCCTTTCACTTAAATTCAGTAATATACTCGAGTCTGGCAAAGTTGCACCAGTTTCCCACTTGGACACAGTCTGAAAACTAATACTAAGTTTTTCTCCTAACTCACTTTGTGTATAACCCTTTCTTTTTCTTAATTCTCTAATATACTTCCCAATCTCAATTGTGTTCATTATCACACCTCCTACTCAAATTATAATCTATGTCATCAATTCAATCAATAACTTGAATATTGAATAATTTCACCCTTAAAATGAATAATAGCACTTTGTTCTGAGGAAAGTACCAAATATTTAATATCCAGTAAAACTTATACATGATTTCATCTATGAAATGCTTTTCGTTTTCTTAGGAGTCTTGAAAATAATATTTACTACTAATAATATGTTTTAGAACAAAAATCCCTCTATCTAAATATCTGCGTTTTTTTGTTGAAAAAGTCAGATTTGATTTCAATTTAAGATTATGGTTTAATGCAAGCATCGGTTCAATCCAAATTGGTTCGAAATCCCATTCAAGTTCGTATTTATCAAGTGTTTGAAATTCCTCACATATACTTTCACATAAGAAATAATGTGATTTCATATTAAATACCTTGTTCAATTCATACTTGTCATCAAAATACTCATCAATAACACCCATGTGCTCAATCACCTTGACTCTATAACCTGACTCCTCAAGAGTCTCTCTAATACATGCTGATTCTAATGACTCTTCAGTTTCAACACCGCCACCGGGGAAAGAATAAGCATCATCAGCTTTATTATGTACCATAAGAACTTTATCGTCCTTTATACATACAGACCTTGATGCTACTCTAGTATCAACTGCACTATTTAATCTTTTTGTTTTATTAACTTTCTCATAAAACTTCATTTTTATCAGACCTCAGTTCAATGTATTCTAAAACTATATGAATCACAGTTCCGAAAATCACTACTAAATAAATCAACCCTAACATAAAGTGTTCATTTTTCTCCTTGTTTCTCATTTATATTTTAACACAAATCATTATAAATAACAGGTCATATAAGACCAAAATCAAAATGACTAAAAGGGCTTCGATAAGTTCTGCATATCAATAGTTGCAGTCAATTGTGATACGGCTCATTGTTTGATATTCTAAAATAACGGTATATTGTGACTATTAAAATAATAATATGATAGAAAAATCTGAAAAAGACTTCATCTAATAGAAT
>DFNN01000038.1:0-7657 GCA_002376065.1 Caryophanales bacterium UBA3566 | reverse complement strand
TTCTTCAAATTAAAATTACATACATTACTTTAAAACGTATTACCCGTGCATATATGTCCGATCTCTCTCAAAATCACCGATTGAGTGACGGTGTGATTATCCGTCGGTCGGGTAAAATAAAAATAACCAAACCGATAAACGGCTTGGTTAGGTGCTTTTAAATGTCTTGTCCGTACCGTGTTTATTCCAATTTTAGGCTTTTTTGAACGGTGTTGCGTTCAAATTAATAGGTTGTCCGTTATGTGTTGCGTTCAAAACGATCAAATTCTCTATAATTCCCACAAGAAAATACACTTTTGTCTATGGCCCTCAAGATACATATCATTATCTTTAGGTAAATCCGCAATTTCAAGTAATTTTAAACCCAACTTCTCACATGTTCTTCTTGATGCAATATTATTAGGACTACATGTTACATATAACTTCTCCATGTCATGGTGTTTCGCAACATGTTTAATAATCCTACATGCCTTTAAAGCATAGTTATTCCCCCTATGCTCCTCATATACAGTGTATCCAATATGACCTCCATAATATAGGCCCTTATTATACCCTATTCTTATGTCTATAAATCCCACTTCCTTGTTTGATCTATGTTCTATAATACTAAAAAGATATGCAGGAACATATCCTTTTTGCTGATTCTCAGGTGTTGTTTTCTTGATAATTAGACTTAACTCATCGTTTCTCAGATTTTCAAATTTGTTAAACTTAAACATATTTTCACCTCAATCTTGTATTAATATCTATATAATATGTAAGCGACTTCTTATGTTTTCTTACATATCATTACTGCATGATTAGCAAATCCTGTGTTTGATTTGCTCGAAGACATAAAATCAACAAGTTCTTCCCAAGCTTGAGCATTCTCAAACATTTCACTTCTATATTCCGGAATAAAGGTGAAATCCACACCTAAATTATCTATTACTTCTAAGTCGTTCACTTTTGCATAATCCTCAATTTCCTCTGGCGAAAAGAACCAATATATACTATCTCTACTATCATCAATACCTTTTTTAAAGATAGAGTTGTTCTTTTGAGTGTTTGGATATTCTCTTGGATTCTTAAGACATGCATTTAAATAGACACCTATTTTAGTAATATATGTTACAAGTATCAAGCCATCCTTTTTACATAATCTTTTGCACTCTTCAAAAACCTTCTGAACTTCATTGGGTGGTAAATGATACATAGGACCTAAGGCTAATACAACATCATACTTATTATTGGTCCTAAGTTCTATGTTTGTAGCATCACCAACTTCAGCTTCAACATTATGTAAATTTAGATCTTTAATTTTCTTGTAAAAGATTTCAATATTACCAGGTACAATATCGATTCCTACATAATTTGAACATTTATCAGAAAGGTATACACCATAATATCCAGTACCACAACCAAGTTCTAAAACTGCATCACTATGTTTGATGTAATTATCGAGAATTCTCTTAGTGTACTTATACTCCATATTATAATCGCTACGTGAACCAGAACTACGTTTTTCTTCTCGTGTTCCATCACCATACCTTTGAATAATTTTGCTCTTATTACTTGCCATAAATAACACTTCCCCTCGTACTTATGTATTATTCTTTTAGTATAAATTAAATGCTTCCTTTATCAAATTCGCTGTTTCTACAGCTGATAATTTAGTATTATCAATTTTAATATAATTATCATACTGAATCTCGCCTTCATCTGAGACTAATCTATGTTTCTCATTAGTACTAATCAATTCATTTCTTGACCATTCTACATTTCTTTTGCTTGGTTTTTCTTTTAACCTTTTCTCTGTCTCGTTACGTTTCAGTCTTTCTTCTACATCTGACACTAACTCTACATAATGTATTTTGAAACCTTTAAACTTTTCTCTTATTCTTTCCATTTCATCCCAATCAGATTTCAAATCAAATGCCCATGTAAATGTAAAGATTAATCCTTTTCTGTTCTTAATGAATGAATCCATAACTAATTTTCTTATACCTGAATTTACTTCATTAAACAAAGGGGTACCCCATTTATCGAATTTCAATGCCCTTTCTATTGACATATGATTGTGAAACAATCTTAAATCTGTTATTTTTGACAACTCATCTCCTACAGTCATTTTACCAACGAAACATAATGGAATCTATTAGTAACTCATTTTTGCCAAACTCATCTTTTGTAATATCTTTTGTGTGTTTGATTAAAAATTCTAAGTCGATTAGAATCTTATCAATATAATAATCATTGTTCTTTTTATTATCCATATATCTTTATCCCATCCTTTAATATCTCATTAAGTAAATCTATATTATCCTCTAAAGACGAAACTGTCATCACTTCTACCTTTTTCTTTAGTTGTTCTCTTAATTCTTCTACAAGTCCATAGAACTTCATACCCGTAACAGATGAAGACAATAGTAAATCAACATCACTTGTTTCTGTAGCTGTTTCTTTGGCATATGATCCAAACAAATAACAATATTCAGCATCATAATTAGATAGTACTGATGAAGCAATTGTTTTTATTTTTTCAATTGTTAGTAATCCATGTTCTTCATCTATATAACCATACTCTTCTAATTTCTCCATAATATAGTTATATTTAATTGTATCCTTCTTTGAATCATCATTCTCATAATTTATGTATGTTCTTAAAGGAATATTAACTAAATTTGATACTTCTTTTTGAGTTAAATCTAATGATTTACGTAATTCTTTAATAGACATATCACCACCACCTAAATATATTATAGAGTATATTGCATATAAACGCAAATGAAAATGCAATAATTGCATATTACAAGAAAATTTATACGCAATAATTGCATTTGCAAATCATATTCATATGATGCTGCAGGTAACTAATGTTTAAATTGTTCAGGCTGGAGATACGAAATATGTTCCAATTAAAAGAAATGGTAATGCACAAAGTGATAAAGTATCAGCAACTATAAAAATTACTCTTTTGTGCTTATATTTCAGCAATGCATCTATCCCTCTAGCTATTAAATATAGAAATAGTAAGAATACTCCATAATACAATATAACCCGATATCTCGGGAAGGAACCATAGTAGGAAAATCCTCCAACTTCAGGAAAGTAAACTCCCGCCAAAATATTCGCAGGTAAGTACATTACAATTATAATTAATGGATATAAGTAAGTTAGAAGTCCTGTTCTCATAAAATTCATATTTACATATACTATATTTCCAACTAAAAATACTAAATACAAAATAATCATATATCTTGCAAAATCTGTTTGAATATCTTGAATCATCGATATCCCATATACAAGTCCTATCATAAATGCAAATAGTAACACTATGGTGATCTGCTTTTTCATTTCCCTCAACTCCTTCAATATAATTATATCAAATCAATCATTCAAATAAAAGACAAGAAATACCGGTTATATTTGTATTACTCATATCACACCCACCAGTGTAATGTACCTTTGTTATGGTGTTCATATCATTAGTTTCAATTATTTGTGATACGGCTCTTTGTAACGAAACAATTTGCAACTTATTATGTATGCTATATCAAACAAAACATTTACAACTACTAAGAAGAATTCTCACAGAAAATCAAAACTACTTATGAAGCGTAAGTTAAGATAGGATGTCTATTTCATTTGATTAAAAATCAGTAAAAAAACGGACTCCCTTGATTGAGAGTCCACTATACTATTTCATCTTACTTCAAATTGATACTCTACACTTAGTTGAAAATCTACGGAATCATCTGTGTAGAAATCTGTTAAGAATGTTAACTGGTATTCACCAATTGGAAAAAGCATTTCCTCCTCGCTGTAAAAATCTCGCCAAAAATCAGCATCTTCATCATCCTCACTAAATCCTCCAGATTTTTGTAATGGAAACTCATATGCTACTCCCTTTTTTAAAGTTGTTGTTTTAAGCAGGGTTAACCGCATAAATGATATGAACTCTACTCCTTCACTTTTCACATTAAAACCTGCATATGGCTCTCCTGAATAAATATCTATGGTATCTTTTGAACCTATATATTCAATCGTAGCCCATATATCAACTTCTTCTTTATCACTGTATGAATCTTTTTCAGAATATAGAATAATCTTAAAGTTTTCATCAGATGTTTCTGCTACCTGTCGTCCTTCTCTTGCAATGATTGAAACATTATCTTCCTTTTGACATGAGGACAATGTAAAAACAAAGAATAACATTGTTAATAGTAATAAGTTCCTTCTCATAAACTCATCTCCTTCACTATTTCTATTATACAATAATTTGTAACAAATTTATGACAATGATGATGAGTTGCACCTTAAAGTTAATAAGTTGCAACTTAAAGTATTACGAGAATTTTGGTCTTAAATGGTCGAAAAAGCCTTTGTTAAGACCTGCATATCATTAGTTGCAATTATTTGTGATACGGCTCATTGTTTAATATTCTAAAAGAACGGTATATTGTGCTTGTTAAAATAAAAATTTAATAGAAAAATCTGAAAAGACTTCATCTAATAGAATCACTTCTTCAAATTAAAATTACATATATTACTTTAAAACGTATTACCCGTGCATATATGTCCGAATTTTCTCAAAATCACCGATTGAGTGACGGTCCGATTATCCGTCGGTCGGGCAAAATAAAAATAACCAAACCGATAAACGGCTTGGTTAGGTGCTTTTAAATGGCATTCCGGGAGGGATTCGAACCCCCGACCGACGGCTTAGAAGGCCGTTGCTCTATCCAACTGAGCTACCGAAACTTAACAGCGATATATATTATAATATACCGCCAATGAATTGTAAAGACTTTAAGGGAAAATAATGAAAAAACTTTATTCTAGTAAAGCGAAATAGTCACTATTTAAGATTAGTTTTTGAATTTCTAGGTAGGTTATTCTTTTTTCCAACTCTTTTTCTAAAAACGTTAATGCTTCGTTACCTGGAGGCACTTTATCATGCAGGTAAAGGAAATGTTCACCTGAGGTTATCGTTAAATCAGGAAACAACACGACATTTTCTTTACCTGACAATAAGTCAGTTCCAAGAAAATATGAGAAATCAGCATCACGATAAACCATGTTTAACAAGGTTGGTGTAATATCAATCGTTGACCCAACTTGATTGATTGTTTCTCCACTCATCCCATTTTGATAAATAATTAAATCAGTATGATTTAACTCTTTTGAATCTAAATCAATATCAATATATTCTTGATACACATTCTCATTCATCATATAGATATTATGATCAGGATAAACCGCAATCACTGTACGATCTAAAACGCCCTCTTCTTCTAACCGATCCAACAACATCCCAAGCATCAAATCAAACTCAACAAGCTTTTCCATATAATTACGAATTTCACTTGGTAAAGTAGTATCTGGATAAGCCTCATCTACTCGATCACTATGGATATTAAACTCACTTTGATTATACGCCCCATGCATCGAGTAAGAAAGCAAATTGATCATAAACGGCTCTTCATATGTCACAAACTCATCCATAAAAAGCATCATATTGGTATCAAAACGATCATCAAAATCAGGATATTCACCAATCAAATCTTCACGAAATTTAACTGTTTCAAAGCCCATATTTGGCATCAAATTTACACGATCATAAAACCATTCATACCCACTATGAAAATAGTACGTGTCATATCCTACTTCACTTAACTGTGCAGGTAAACTATAAGGATAGACGTTTTCTGTATAAGCATCACATATATTATTTGCCCAATCATTGGTCGTAATCGCACTCAATCCAGTCAAGCTCATAAACTCACTATTACAAGTCGCACCTTGCTGAAAGACTGGCGTATAAAAATCAGTAAAATTCATTCCTTCTTCTCGCATCATATATAGATTTGGTGTCAACACCGAATCGATAAACCTTGTATCAAGTGTTTCTGCTAAGATTGTGATGACATTATATCCTTCATATAGATCACTATACGCATTCAAATCATGCGTAAAATTTTCTTGTTCATAAAAATCATCAATGATCTCTTTATCACTAAGAGGATCACTCACAGGTCTAATTCGTGTGAAATCAATCAAATGATACATCACGTATCCATACTTTGAACTATACAAAGAACGATCATGCATCGAATCATACAAATATGCATCACTCTTGTAATACGCCAATTTCGTCTCGTACGTCTCATTACCCCAACTAATAAACAACACAACCTGGACAAAGAAAACAAGCGATAAGACGGCAAAATCACGCAACAAATAGACATCCTTATGCTTCGTCTTAATGATGACAAGCAAATACCCAATTAATAACGGACTAACCAAATATCCAACCAGCGGAAAAGTCAAATCATATTCCTCTGTATTCCCACTCCCTAAAAACACAATCCCATGAAAACTACTACGCGCACTCAATGTTTCAAAATACCCATAATACATGCTATCTCCAACCACAAATATCGTGATCAATAAACCAACTGCGATATACAATATTTTTTGTGCCTTTAAACTATGTAAGAAAAATCCCACACCACCAACAAAAAACATCACAATCACCAAATCATATACTAAACCCCATCCAAAAAAAGCGATGTCCGCAGTGATACTAAGTACCACTTTTAAAGCCACCACATAGATTAGTAAATAAAGCATGCCATAATATCTTCTACGCATATCTTTCCCTCCTAGTAACACAAATATTATAACATAAATAAAAAGTTTGTGTTTTTAAATCATTAAAAAAAGTTTCTATTTCATGTTCATAGAATTATTTCATATGATATAATAAATGAAATACTATACTAAGGAGTAGTCATCCATGAAAAATCAAAACATCAATATCCCAAATGCTTTATCATTATCAAGAATCATCTTCTTACCCATTTTATTTGTCTTTGTCTATTTAGATATGCGCACTGCCTTTTTAATCTCCTTTATCATATTAGGCTCAACCGATTTTTTTGATGGCTTAGTCGCAAGAAAATACAACTTACAAACAATGCTTGGTCAAAAACTCGACTCAATCGCAGATATCTTCTTCTATCTATCCCAAGCATATTTCTTATATGCTTTATACCCAAATTATTTAGTCCCTAATATCTATTTACTCGCAATTTTCTTCTTTATTTTAATCACCACATTCGTCACATCAACAGTCTTATTTAAAAAACCCGTGATGATGCACACCATCTTATTAAAAACACTTGGTGTCTTAGTTTACGCAGTGATCATTTTATCCTATTTCATTGATACAACTTACGTCGTTAGTTTCGTTATTATTTTCTCATATATCGCATACTCCGAAGAAATGATGATTTTTCTCAAACACGGACATGTTGATGTTGATACAAAAAGTTACTTCTCCATCAAATAAACGCACACTGTGCGTTTTTTTCATGCAACAAACAGTTGCTTGCCATTCCCCCACACTATGCTAAAATAGAGTTGTAAAGGAGGGACTCATGATTAATTTAAAACAAATAGGAAAGACCATTGAATCAATTCGTAAAAGCAAAGGCATGACACAAGATGAACTCGCTAGCATACTCTTCGTCTCACGCCAAGCCATCAGTAAATGGGAAACCGGAAAAGGAATGCCATCTATTGAAGTCTTAATTGAGCTCACAAGACTTTTTGATGTATCAATTGATGCATTGATTGATGGAAAAGACTTATCCAAAGAAAATATCAAAGA
>DFNN01000129.1 GCA_002376065.1 Caryophanales bacterium UBA3566 | reverse complement strand
ATTTCTTTACAGCCTCTTTCTTTTTGTTGTTCTTAAGAAAGAATTGATTATCTATAACATCAAACCTAAAGTAGATGTATTATAATTCTATATGATGAATATTGATATACAAGGATGTTTTTGTTATGTTATACTAATGATGTAGAGGTGATAAGATGAAAAAGATACTGCTTTTCATTGGTCTTTTCTTTGTAGGTTTTTTGAGTGCTTGTACTACTGAAGTGGATATTCCTTTCATTGAAGAAGTTGATGAAGTATTTGAAGTGACCTATGATGGATTACAAAGAAAATATTATGTATATGTTCCAAGTGGGGTTAAGGAGAATGCACCAATGCTTTTTATGCTTCATGGATATGGTGGGACAATTAATCAGTTTGTCGAAAGTACCGATTTAAAAGAGATGGCAGAAAGAGATAAAGTAATATTGGTGTATCCAGAGGGGACACCAGCTATTGGGTTAAACCATTGGAATGCTTTTCTTCGATATGAAGAAGTGGATGATATTGGATTTATTACATTTTTAAGAAATTCTTTAGTTGAAGAATATCAAGCAGATGAGGATATGGTCTTTATCGGAGGTCACTCGAATGGTGGCTTTATGGCGTACACATTGGCTTGTGAAACGAATGATCTTTTTAAAGCATATATGAGTATTTCTGGACTCATGAGTGGTGAAACTTGGGAGACATGTGATGTAGACAATGAAACCAATATATTCCAATTTCATGGGACGAGTGATCAAATCGTACCGATTGATGGAAGCATGACTGATCTATTTGGATGGGGTGGTGCTCCTAGAGTAGAAGAGATGCTTGAAGTGTGGATAGATAATTTAGAGAATCCAACAGTTATTACTGAAAGTATCAACACCAACTTATCAAAAACAACAACGATTTCATCAAGCGATTATAAGGTGGTCTATATTGAGGCAGAAGATTATGGACATATGTGGGCAGATGATGGTGATCTGTTTGATGAAGAAAATGATTATAGTGATATATCTGAGTTGCTTTGGGGCTATATGATGTCGTTTATTGAGAACTAAAAAACTTGCGAATGAATAAATTCGCAAGTTTTTTTTCTTTTTTCTTGACGACTGTATATATACCGTGTATACTGTGTATGTGCAGTAGACACAGAAGGATGTGATTAATTTGAATAGTATTGAAGTAAAAGGATTGAAAAAGACTTATAAAGATTTTACATTAAAAGATGTGACATTTTCATTACCATCAGGATATATTATGGGATTTATCGGTGAAAATGGCGCAGGAAAGACAACGACGATTAATTCGATGTTGAATATCACAAAAAGAGAGTCAGGTAGTGTACGTATTCTTGGGTTTGATATTGATACAGATGAATTTTCGATTAAACGCAATATTGGGTTTGTTTCGGGAGAATCTTTTTATCATAAAAAAAAGGTTAAAGTAGTGACAGATATTTATAAACGTTTTTATGATGATTGGGATGATGACGTATATCAATCATATTTAAGACGTTTTAATATCAATCCGGAGAAACGGATTGATGAATTATCAAAAGGGATGGCGATGAAGTATTTACTTGCGCTTGCTTTATCTCACCATGCGAAACTCCTTATATTAGATGAACCAACTAGTGGACTTGATCCGGTTGCGCGAGATAACTTACTTGAGATTTTTCAAACTTTAGTAGAAGAGTTGGAAGTAACAATCTTGTTTTCAACACATATTACAAGTGATTTAGAAAAATGTGCGGATTATATTACGTATATTCAAAATGGGCAGATTGTCGAATCATCTTCGAAAGATGATTTGATTGATAAATATCGTTTGGTCACAGGAAGTAAAGAAGATTTAGTGTATATTAAAGAAACCATCATTTCTTATAAGACAAATGCATTTGGTTTTAATGGGTTAATCAATAGTCGTGATGTACTTAACAAAGGTGACTTACGTTATGGTCAACCATCAATTGATGACATTATGGTCTATTTTGCAGAAAGAGAGGCAACGCATGAATAATTTGTTATATAAAGAGTTAAAATTATCAATCAATAAGTTTTTCTATTTGTTGCCACTCATTTTAGCTGCGTTGATGTTTATCCCGAATTGGATTTATACGTTGGTATTCATGTATTTCTTTTGGATCACGATTCCACAAATTTATGGAGGTTATATCGGTCAAAAAGACAACAGTTTCATCAATATGCTTCCGGTTTCAAAAAAAGAAATTGTCAAATCAAAAATTCATGCGGTATTAATTTTAGAAGCACTTCATTTAGTGACTGCTTTTCTCTTAGGATTAGTTCATAATGCGATCTATGGAAGTTATAATTTCTTCTTTGATATTAATCTAGCTTTTGTCGGTATCATTCTTATGATGTTTGCGCTTTTTAATCTTGTGTTTTTCACGAATTATTTTAAGACAGGATATTTCTTTGGGAGACCAACAGTTTATGGTGTTGTGGTGACGCTAGTTTATGCATTTATTGTAGAATTTAGTGTCGCGAAATATCAAGGTGTTCGAGATGTTTTTGAAGGAGATTTTAGCAATCAATTGTTGGTATTTGTGGTTGGATTAATCATCACTGTGTTGTTGAGTTGGGTTACAATCAAACAATCAATCATGCATTATGAAAGTATTGAATAGTGGAATCTTTAAGTGTAAGGACAACCTCACAAACCCCGATATATCAACAGTTATATGATCAAATTTCATCACAAATTGTTAAGGGCACCTTAAAAGCTGATACCTTATTACCATCAATTCGTAAGATGGCAAAGGAATTAAGAGTGAGCATCATTACTGTTAAGAAAGCATGGGAACTTTTAGAGCAAAATGGGTATATTTATACCGTTGCTGGAAAAGGGTCATATGTGAAAAAGAATACGGCATCTATGCTTGAGTCAAAAAAAAATGAAACAGTGAGGGATGCATTAAAAGAAGTGGTTTCACTTTCAAAACAGTTAGATGTTTCGAAAGAAGAGTTACTCAAAATTGTTTCGGATTTGTTTGAAGAATAAGAATAATACGCAATTGTATAAAAAAGTTGAGTACTTAAAAACTAAAAAGACACTTTCATACTTATAAAAAGTATGGAGGTGTTTTTTTTAGTTGACAACAGTATTGATGATCAAAAAGACTTATTTATAGTTTTATTTAGAAAATAACGGTGATTTTTCCTCCTAGTTTAGAATATAACGGACATAGTTTTTCTTTCAAACTTTCAAGGGTTATAATATTATTATATTTGTAATTAATATAAATAAGGAGGATACCATGAAAAGATTGTTTGTTTTAGGATTCATGTTACTTTTTTCTTTTACTTTAGCAGGATGTGAGTTTATTCCAGATGAAGTGATTGAACAAGCCAGTGAGGAAGTATGTAGAGAAGATCCTGATAATCCAGTTTGTGATATAGAGAATATGGACAATTTAGAGGATCAAGTAGTACTTGAACTTTTTGAGCAGGTTCGTACTTATTATACCAATGAAGAATTAGATGCACGTTGTGAAACAGTTTTTTCTGTGACAAACGTGGATTTACTCGATCGTTGTCGTAGTGAAGAAACTGAATTGTTTCCAGATGAGATAAAAGATTATGAAGTTGAAGAGATAGAAGAAACTAGTGAGGGATATCAGATTACGTTGATCAATAGAAACTCAAATGAGCGCTATGCTTTTTTGATTTTGATTGATGGAGATAGCATGGATGATTATCGTATATCTAGCTGGTCTTATGAAGCAGTGATGATGGAATATGCTGGGATACCCGAGGAACTGATTGTAGCGCAAGTGCGCACATTCTTAAGTGATTTTACAAACCCTGATATATCAGATGATGAAGTGTGTTTACTTTGGGTAGGGGAAGATGAAGATTGTGATGATTCTTTGAGTGCCAATAGAGTCAAGTTTAAAGCAGGGGCAGAATTAAGCAAGACAGTAAACATCAGTAATCCTGATTTAGATGGAGATGGATTATTGGATGTGTTGGTTACTTACGACTTTAGAGGACATGTGACAGTTTTAAAACTGTCACTTCAAGTAATGATGGTTGAAGAAGAAGTTGTACTGATGATGAAAGAAAGTGCAGTAGAAACGACATTAGATGAACAAACAGAAGGATTGTTTGATGCGTTCATTGATGATGTGAAGAATGAGGAAATGATGACTAATGAAGTTTGTCGTGTTTGGTATGATGGCGTAGATGATGACTGTGATGGCATCATTAGTGAAGCAAGAACGAAGTTTAAAGCAGGGGCAGAATTAAGTAAATCGGTCTACATTACTGATCCAGATAGTGATGGAGACGGACTCTTTGATGGAATTATTGAACTGAAATTAGACGGTCATGTGACTGTATTGAAATTATCATTTATAGAGATTGTTGATGAAGATGTTCGCAACATTGTTTTCACAAAGTTGGAGTTAGCGGATGAGGATCAAGATGAAGCTTCGCTTGAAGAACGAGTGATGATGGAATTTGATGCCTTCATCGAAGATGTGAAGAATGAAGAATTGTCGATCGGGGAAGTATGTCGAATTTGGTATGATGGCGTAGATGATGATTGTGATGGCATCATTAGTGAAGCAAGAACGAAGTTTAAAGCAGGTGCAGAACTAAGTAAATCAGTAAACATCAGTGACCCAGATAGTGATGGAGATGGACTCTTCGATGGTATCCTTGAGATGACATTGGATGGTCATGTAACTGTGTTAAAATTATCATTTAAAGAGATGATGGAAGAAGATATGAGCATCATTGTGATTACGAAGTTAGAACTCATTCAAGATGGTGGCGGAGACTGTGATGATACAGATTGCGATATATATCCTGGTGAGATGAAAGATTTTTATCAATCTTATTTAGATGTCTATAACAACGAAGAATCTACAAGAGAAGAATTAAACACCTTCTTTGAAGAACCACCTAGCGATGAATTTTATCTTCTAAGAGAACAATACCTTAGTGCAGGTAATATACTCGTTTTAGTCGATGTTGTTGGTCCAGTAGAAGAAAATACTTATATAATGGTCCATGATGTGGTCGATGTGATTACTTCACGTGGAGGTTCACGAGAAGCAATGAAGGTTCGTGTCATAAAAGAAATTGATAAGGCATCACCGAAAATTATGGAGGCCATATTTCATGACCCTGATGACGATGATGATGGCATCTTAACAGCGGACGAAGTAGCGATTGTTGAAGAGTTGAAACAAGCATTAAAAGATGAAACAATGGTATTAAAAGATGTCTGTATGACGTTCTTTGGAAAAGAAGAAGCAACTTGTCCGATGATTGAAGAGGATTATCAAGTAGAGGATATTGAATACTTACAAACAAATAGTGGAATCTTGTTGCGTATTCGCAAACGTCCTGATTTGTTGTCTAGCGATCAAATTGAAATCATTGATACTTATCACGCATTCTTCTATCGCAATGAAGAAGGAACATTGGTTCTTGAGTTGGTTGAAGCAAAATACTTTATGTATGAAGAAGAAGTACAAGGTGCTTTTGACACATTATTAGCAGGAACCATAGATGAATCTCGTCCGATAGATGAAGTATGCACGGGAGTAACGAATGATACACAAGTTGTTTGTGCAGAGATGCGCAGAATATATCTAGGCAATGATCCTGTTGTGTTGGACGCAGAAATGGTTGTTGTTGATGGACTCAAACAAGTTAGAGTGATGGTTGAATACAATGTCGGTGATGAACGTATGACTAAAAGCTATTATGTTGAATTTGTTTTAGATGAAAATAGCTTACAACAATTGCTTAGTATCAAAGAAGTTGAATAGAGATTGACACTTAAAAAGCATCCAAACGGATGCTTTTTTTGTAATATGGTTTTTGATTGATTGACTGATGTGATCTATTAGAAAAAGTATGAAACATTTTGATAATAATGATATAATGTTTTTTAGGTGGTGATGATATGGCATTACAATATAAAGTTGATAAGAGCAGAACATATGATGATGTTTTATTGAAACACTTAAGAGCACATAATGTTTCACAAGTAGGAGAACGTTATGTTGAAAAAAGAGTATTTTATGTTTATCAAAATGATGAACTCATCGCAAGTGCGAAAACAAACATGTTTTGGGATTGGGTCAGTCCTTATGAGGTTTTTTATAAAGACAGAGATTCTTTGTTTGCGTTGATGAATGAAATTGTTCGCTATTTAATTTTATTGATGTGTTCTTATGATGAGTAACTTGATGATTTGTTCTTATCTTTATCATATATCAATTTATCACAGTGTTCAAGCAATAATTATAAGTGCGCAATATTGTCATAAAACGCAATAATTATGAGTTGAAAAAACTGTTTGTAGATTTGTCAATAGTGGACTATACTATAGGTGGAGGTGTGTTGATGAGAAGAATATTGTATTTATTCATGGTTGGTTCACTTGTTTTATTATTAAGTGGATGTTTCATTATTCGTGAAAAGATCAAAGAAGCACCTGAAGAAATGACCATTCCAGATAACGCACTTGTTGCGACATGCCTGAAAGATGAAGTGACTTATAAGTATATTTATTATGCTGACGGTGTATATGCTTTTTATATCGATGATGTGAAACAAAGTGAAGAGGAAGTAGATATACTCTTAGAACAAGCGTATTTACATGGACAAAGTGTTGAGAACTATTTGAATGCGACGTATGGCCAAGGTGTTTGTGAAATAGAAGATTATGAGGAAGAATGAATAGGAGAACTATGACAATATTGATTTAGAAGATGGGGATACAAAGAAAAATATAGTCATATTATGTATATGATGAATGAGTATTATGATCAAAAGATTTTCATCGGTATTTCATAGGATTAGTCAAATAAAAAATACTATTATAGAATACTTGGTATAAAGAAACTACATCAGTAAAAGAAGAAAGGACGAGCGTCTATGAGAGCAAATAGATTAGCGGTTATTCTTAAGAGTTTCATTTTTATACTAATACTATATTTAATTACTGTTGGTAATGAATCATTTACTGTGTCAACATATGAATTTGATTTGCATGTGATTATTTTAGGAGTCATCATCTTGTTAATATTGGGTGGTTTCTTAAGGAAGGTGTTTGAAAAAGGCGATGGGTATGTTTTCTCAAACAGATCAATTGGACGGTTTTGGTCAATCTTTACTTTTCTCATCATCATCACGATAATTTTAGATATTTACATGGGGCTGAATCTTTACGATTTTATGAGCCAGTACGCAGGAAATATCATTAGCATGAAGTACGTTTATGTGATGGGGTTTGTATCGATGGTCTATCTCTTCGTAATTCATAAAGGACCAGAGCGAGGGCTTCTTTATGGTATTGCAAAGTTGGCATTTGCTGTGTTTATATTATTAATTGTTTTTGGTGTGTATTTAGATGATATTTATTTATTGTTTGGGTATTTATTAGAAACATTTGGGATATTAAGTTTCAAAGTGTAATCAGATGATTCATATCGATAATAATTATCGATTATCTTGAGTTTTTATGAAACCAATATTATAATGAACTTAGAGAGCCCCATCATTGAATGGTACTATCGATAATAATTACTATAAATACAAAAAAGACCAAGTCCTCTTGGGCTTTTTTTGTATTTTATGGGGATCGCATTTAGAAAGAAGGATAAGAATGAAAAAAGTATTGTTAGTTATTTCTTGTATTTTCATCTTATGTATTCCACAAATGAAATCATATGCTACGCAAACTGAAACTTCATTATATGATGGCTTGCTAGCTGCTGGGCAAGATTTTACACTTGCTTTAACGCGGGACGGGGAATTGTTTTCTTATGGTCGAAATCTTCGAGGTGCGTTGGGTGATGGAACAACGGTGAATCGTGAAACGCCAGTAAATATTACGGGGCAATTCGACTTAAATGAGGGGGAACAAATTATCTTTATCGATGCTGGTGGGTTTCATAGTGGTGCAATTACCTCTGAAGGTCGGGTGTTCACTTGGGGAGAAAATATTTGGGGACAGTTAGGTGATTTGACAACGACTGATAGTGCAACACCGATTGATATTACAAATCAATTTAATTTAAATGAACATGAAAAAATTATCAAACTAGGTCTTGGCTATGCTTTTTCTGTGGCGCTCTCTTCTGAGGGAAGAATTTTTACTTGGGGAGACGATTGGGCTCATCAACTAATATACAACTATTATCTTTATGGCTTTCTTGGTCAGCGTAATTTTCCAGATGAGGTTACTGGGTATTTTGAACTTAACACAGACGAAAAAATTATTGACCTTGCCATTGGGGGTCGTCATGGGATTGTATTAACATCTGATAACCGAATTTTATCTTGGGGTGATAATGATGATGGAGAATGTGGAGTGGGATTTGTTAGTAATTATGAACTGTTCCCCGTTGATATCACATCTCAATTTTCTTTAAGTACTTCTGATAGGTTTGATGTAATCGAAGCAGGATTTGAACGAACAATGGTCGCAACTACTGAAGGACATGTGTTTGCTTTTGGGAATAATGAATTCAGTGGAGCGTTGGGTGATGGTACTGAAATAAATTCTGCGATACCAATAGATATTAGTGATTCATTATCGCTAGGAGAAAATGAAACGATTGTATCAATGAGCACTAGTCGTGATCAATCTTCTTTGGTCACATCGACAGGGCGTATTTTTACTTGGGGAGTTGCTTTTTTGGGTTCGCTTGGCGTACCAATGTCTGGGTACAATATTAGCACCCCTTATGAAATCACTCCAACCATATCTTTAGAAACTGGTGAGAAGGTTGTTTATGTTTCTTATGGTTATTATTTTGGGGGACTTATTACTTCCTTTGGGAATGTGAAAATATGGGGAGATAACGGGTATTGGCAACTGGGAATCGATAGGGCATTCTGGTTAGAAACACCAACATCAAATGGCCTCAATTTGAAGGAGTTAGATGTAATTCCACCAACTTGTGATGTGACTCCAACACAAACGATTGAGGCAGGGACATATGCTGATATAGATTGGACAACTGTGATTCAAAATGTTGAGGACAATAGTGGTGGTGTAGTCACACTTAGTGAAATGACTGATTCTGTTTTGTATGACACGGTTGGTGTTTATGAGGTATCGGTGGCATTGATTGATCCTGATGGGAATATACACACGGAAACATTTGATGTCGAAGTAGAAGATACGACTCCGCCAACGTTTGATTTTATTCAAAATCAAACAGTTGAAATTGATTCTGAAGTGATTGATTGGACGACATACATCACCAATCCAACAGATAACGCTACTGGAATATTACAACTTTATGTCATTAGTGACTCGATTGATTATACGAAATTTGGTCGTTATTCTGTGACTGTAGCGCTAATGGATGAATCTTTTAATACAACAGAACAAAGTTTTGTTGTTCAAGTAATGATAGGATCACCTTTTGTTCAGCGTCGAGTTATAACAATCAATGATGCTGAACAACGTAAGTATAAAGAGATATCGAATATGATTGATGTCGCTATGTCGAACAAACATGGTTTGATGCTTACCTCAACTGGTGAGGTCTTTACTTGGGGATCTAATGAATATGGTCAGTTGGGGAATGGCACTGAAAATAGTTCATCGGTTCCGATAAATATCACTGAACAATTCCATCTTAGTGATACTGATGGAATTGTAATGATTGCTTCTAGTGAACATCAAAGTGCTGCTTTAAGTTACTTAGGACGAGTGTTTTTCTGGGGAGCAAATGATGATAATGCGTTTCCTACGGATGGGGTTTTAGTCAATCGTTTACCGATAGATATTACAGCGGTACTAGATTTAGAGAATGATGAAAAAATTGTTCAACTTGAAATGGGAGAAGATGTTATTGTGTTGCGTACATCACATGGACGTTTGCTTTTGATTGGGGAATCTCATGTTGAGTTGGGTGAGGTTTTATCATTCAATGAGTCTTTGGCAATGAACGATGATTACATCGTTGATGTATCTTTCAACCATATGAGTGGAATGATCTTGACTCATCAACAGGAAGTATATACTTGGGGATGGAATGGGTGGTCTCAATTAGGGAATGGATCTACATTGGAATGGAGTAATGGTTTTGTCAATATGACAAGTTACATAGCTATAGAAGAAGGGGAACAAATAACTGACATTATGATGGGATTTCTCAATGGATCAATCATGACATCAAATCAAAGTGTATTGCATTGGGGTTTGGTGCCGTTTAACAATACATCATCAAGTGTAAGCAAGTATGAAACGAATACAGTTGTTGATATCACTGGTGATTTTCCATTGGTTCAAAATGAAGAAGTCATCGCTATTTATAGTGGTGAATCAAGTACGATTTATGTGACAAATATTGGGAATGTATTTGTGCTTGGTGATTACATGATCAACGGTACTGAAATTGTGATTAATCGTACTGAGATTATTGATGTCACAAGCATAATCAATCCAAGTAATGCAGAGATTGTTGATTTTGATATCGCAGCGTTAAACTGGGCATTTTTAACAAAAGAAGGAAAGTTATTTACTTATGGTGATAATACCCATGGACAACTTGGTATTGATGATTAGTCTTCTGTACCAGTAGACATTAAGTTAGATGAGAATGAATTTGTCATTGATAGCGTACCATTTAATGATTTTGTGCAGGTTAGTCTTGGATATGATCATACACTGGCCGTTACTTCTGAAGGATTATTGTTTGCTTGGGGTGAAAATACTTATGGACAGTTAGGTACAAGTGAGTACAACCGAGTTTTAAGACCTTTAGATGTGACAAACAATTTTGATTTACGGACTGATGAAAAATTTATCAATGTTTATGCAGGAGTGAACTTTTCTTTCTTTGTTACTTCTGAATATCGTATTTTTGCGGTTGGAAGAAACAATGCTGGGCAGTTAGGAATTGGACATTTTCTAGATCAGTTTACACCTATTGATATTACTGCTCGATTTTCTTTATACGGAAATGAACATGTAATTGACATTAGCAACATTGGTAATCACACTCTTCTATTAACATCGAGTGGACGTTTATTCTCCTGGGGATATAATGGTCATGGACAATTAGGAATAGGACATTTAAATAACACCCCAGTTCCTCAAGATATCACCAGTAGAATAAAATCTACGCAAACTGAAGTTGTTGTTTCTGTAGCAACTGGGGCATACCATAGTATCGCCATTACATCAGAGGGTCGTGTACTTTCATGGGGACAAAATACTTTTGGTCAAATTGGAAATGGGTCGACATACAATGTTTTATCACCGGTCAATATCACGTCATCCTTTTCGTTAGATATTGGTGATCATATCATTGATGTCGCTGGAGGTGGATGGTCGTCATATGCATTGTCACAAAATGGTGTGCTGTATACTTGGGGAGATAACCGCTCTGGGCAGTTGGGAAACGGAACAACTACGAATCGATCTTTTCCTTCACCAATCAATGGTCATTTTTCTTTAGATAATGGTGAGTTCATTTCAAATATAACTGCTGGTACAAGATCGGTTATGATAAGCACATCACATGGAAAAATCTATGCGTTTGGGTCTAATAGTAGTTCAGAATTAGGGTTTGCTTCTGGATTAGATTATTATTCTTCTCCAGTGGATGTCACTTCGGTGTATTTAAATGCGACCAATAGTGAGATTGTGCAAATTGTGTCGAAATCATCATCGACATTCCTGTTAACTGAAGAAGGAAGACTTTTTGGATTTGGTGGTAATTTGTTTGGACAACTTGGACAAAATACGACCACGAATGTATCAAATCCGAGTGAGATTGATTATGATGTGTCGAGTATTTTTGGTATATATTATGTTGATGTTGAAGATAGAATATCGGTCACAGATGATGAAATAACAATCTCAATTTATCCTCATAAGAATATTGGGGGTATGTTTGAATCTTTCATCATAAATGGGGAAATTTATACTGAGTTTTCTGTCATAGATGGTGTCATCTATATTGATGTAACAAATCTTTATGAAGTTGGTGAAACAATCTATATGGCAGTTGAAGGTGGAGAGTTGAATACTGGAGAAAATATTCTCTTCAGTGGTTACTATTACACCGCAACAAAAATTGCGGAAGATGTTAGTCCACCGACATTTGAGTTTCTCAATCAAACAATCAATATTGATGAATTATCTCATGACTTTGAGGATTGGACACAGTATGCCACAAATGTTGAAGACAACAATGGGGGAGAGGTTATTCTTAAAGTGATTTCAGTTGATATCAATCCGAAAATACCAGATGAATATTTTATCACTATCCAAGCTGAAGATGCTTATGGTAATGTGTCGAGTCAAAGAGCAACAATCACTTTAGTAGATACAAGAGCGCCACAGTTAACATCAATCCTTGCTGAAGAAACGGTAGAAATCATGGCAAACATCTTCATTGATTATGATTGGACGAAATTTGTAGAAGGAGGATTTACCGAAAATAGTGATGATCCTGTTAGATTAGAGGAATATGGTTATGTAGATTATAGTACACCTGGTGAGTATGAAGTGATTGTTGAAATCATTGATTCTAGTGAGAATAAAACGACAGTGAATATTAATGTGATCGTAAATGACTACGCAGTCCTTGAGGCATCACTCTATCCTGGTGTAGACACCATTTATGTTGGTGATGTTTGGGAAGACGCGGGTGTGATGATTGGTCAAGATGAAGAAACGACCATCACTGTCACAGGACTTGAACAACTAGAGGAACATGTTCCTGGAACCTATGAGATTGTTTACCGTATATCATCGATGCGCATCGATGATGTACTCTTGACTCGTTACGTGACGATAATAGAGCGAGAGCAAGTGACGGTGACATTCACTTTAAACGCTGCTATTAGTACATTGACAATTGGTACAAACTACATCGATACAGGATGCTCTGCGAGTGATGGGGTGACTACTTATTCATGTGATGTCGAGTCAAATAATGTTGATCCTGATGTCATTGGTACTTATCTGGTTGTTTATGATGTTGTCATCAATGGTAAGACTTACACCACCACAAGGTATGTGTTTGTTGTTGGAAAGATGATGACCCCTAATATGGCTATTTGGAAAGAAGAAGAGGTGACAATCTGATGAAAAAAATGTTTATTGTTTGTTTGATGGTCATTGGCTTAAGTGCTTGTAATTTAATAAATCCATTGCCAAAAGATACCATGAGTTTCGAACTATTGCCAGGCGTTGACACTGTTCAACGCGGTGAGGTTTGGGAAGATGCTGGTTGTGAATTCATCATTGGTGAAACTATTTTATATCCAACATCTGTATCAAATCCTGTTGATACTGATGTTGTTGGTGAATATGTTGTCACGTATACAATCATTCATGACGGTTTTACATACGAGGCAGTACGACATGTTATGGTTGTTGATAGAGCAGTTGTTCTTTTAGAACTGTTGCCTGGAATTGATTCTATTACAGTTGGTGATTCATGGATTGATGGAGGCATCAATGTTGTTGGTGCTGATAGTGAAAATGTTCTTATAACAGTGGATGGAACAGTGGATACTTCTAATGCTGGACGTTATTCAATTATCTATACAGTGACTGATTCCTTAGGAGGTATTGTAACCATCGAGCGTGTTGTAACAGTTAGTGATCCTATTATCACAACGATTACATTTGTTAGTAATGGAGGAAGTAACGTAGCATCACTCACACAAGAATATGCTACAACTGTTGTAGCACCAGTAGAACCATCAAGAGAGCACTATACTTTTGGTGGGTGGTATATTGATCAAGCATTGACAACTGTGTACATATTTACCACCATGCCCTCTGAAGATATTACACTTTATGCAAAGTGGAATATTGACGAAATAGATGAATA
>DFNN01000128.1:7334-11678 GCA_002376065.1 Caryophanales bacterium UBA3566 | reverse complement strand
TACTTCTAGAACAGGAAAAAGAGTACTAGAAGCAAACAATATCAATCAATCTTTTGATGATTTGTTGTTGTTAAAAGATGCTTCAATTGATTTGTTTTACCAAGATAAATTGGCCATCTTAGGAGATAATGGTAGTGGGAAGACGACGTTGCTAAATATCTTATTAGAAGATATAACAAAAGAAGAACCACAGTATCAATGGGGTACAAAAATAAAATTAGGGTATCTTCCACAAGAAGTATCGTTTGAAGATGAGACAATGAGTTTGCTTGATTATTTTCGTATTACGCATCAAGTAGGTGCGATAGAAGCTAGAAGAGAACTCGCAAAAGCACTGTTTACGAGTGATGATGTGTTTAAGAAAATCTATCAATTATCTGGTGGTGAGAAAAGTCGTTTGAAACTATGTAGTTTGACCTTTGAAGATGTCAACTTAATGTTTTTAGATGAACCAACAAATCATTTAGATATTAGCGCTAGAGAAGTCTTGGAAGAATTACTGCTTGATTATAAAGGAACAGTTCTTTTTGTATCACATGACCGATATTTTATTAAAAAGATAGCTTCTAGAATAGCTGAGATAAAAGAATATTCTTTACAGTATTATGAGGGAGATTATGAGTATTATCGTTTGATGAAAAAAAGAGCGCAAAAAAACATCGAACAAAAAGATAAAAAGCCGATAGTTCGTCATGAAAAAGCAAAGAAAAAAATGATCAATGAACCAACGATTGAATCATTGCATAAAGAACTAGAATTGCTTGAAGAAAAGATGAATAAAATTGAAAAAGAGATGCAAAAGACCGGACATGATGTGACAAGGTTACAAGAGTTGTATCAAGAAAAAGAACATCTTGAGCTACAATATGAAGAAGTGTTTTTACAAATCGCTATGATGGAATGATGGTCATATAAAGAGTTGTTATAATAATATATTCATATATTGTTTAGAAAAGAATAAGTTAAAAGAGCTCAAAAGAGTTCTTTTTTTTCTATTTTACATTTTCTTTAGCAATTTACAGTGTTTTTTTATATAATGAAAGTAAGAATAAAAGGAGGAGAAGGAATGAAAAAATTACTCATTATCTTTTCTACCTTGTGCATAAGTATTTCGTTGGCAGGATGTAACGGTGGAGAAGATGTTTCATCGGCAGTAGATGATTTTTGTCAAAACAATAGTGATGCGTTAATTTGCAATGAAGAAGATGCACTCCGTGATGATATTGTTGCGGATATGTTTGAAACAGTGTTGACTGAGTTTTTGGATGGTTCAAATGACACGTTTTGTGAAGATTATTTTAGTGGTACATTGATTGATACTTGTCAAAATGAACAAGCGAGTCTTGTGCCTGATGATTTTGATGAACTATCGAGTAACTTAGAAATCAATCCGACATCAAGTACAAATCAATATGAAGTCTTGACAACCTATGATGATGGGTTAGATGCATATCGATTTGTTGTTGATGTAAAAGAAGAAGAGGGTTTGATTAAGTTTACTTCGATTGATTATGAAGTGATTGTTCGTGAAGTTAGTGTAACGGATGATGAAATTAAACAGTTGATGGTGGCTGTGATTAATGAGTCAGACGATGGACTAAATGATTATTGTGGAAGATACTTTACTGCGGATGCTTTGTCACTTTGTGAGGGAGATATCTCGAATGTGGTTGGTAGTATTTATGTGATGTATGACGTGGTGATTACACATGTTAATGATGTGTATCAGTATCAAGTGAAGTCGTATGATGGGTATGATCAATATACCTATACGATGTCTTTTGTGAGAGATAGTAATCAAAATTTATTGATTTCAAGTATATCATATACACATGAACCGATGTATAACACATTAGAGCATAGTCATTTGTTGTTTAATGATTTTTTGGATCATATTAAAAGTAGTTATTATACTGTAATGGATGCATGTGAGTCATCAATGATTGCCTCAGATGTTGCAGTTTGTTATGATACATTAAAAGACTATAACTTGATGCTTGGGACGATTGATTCCTATGAAGCTTTGGTTGGTGAAGATCGGTTTGAATTCGTGGTGAATTTTGATGGTGAGACGGTCATATTCCAAACAGAAGTTGTGATAGATGAATATCATGGTTACTTCCTTGATATTGACATTGTTGATACAGTAAGTGGTCCACTTGAATTGACGCTTGACTATGTTGATTTGTTTATTGAGGATATGTATCTTGATTATTATGATGGAACTTTTCAATGTGCTGACTATTTCAGTGGTGATGCACTGAGTGTATGTGAGAACAATAAAGACATAATGTTTCCTTCATTTGAAGCAAATATTCAGCGTATAGAAGAGTCTAGTGAAGTAGGGGATTATATCATTGTTCCATATAACTGGAATGGAGAATATGATGGTTATACAAAAATTTACCCGGAATATTTTGCCCATATTTCTTTGGTTGATGATCATTTTATGATTGATGAAGTGATCCTCTTTAAAGAGTTGGATGAGATCGATATCGATTCATATGTAAACACCTTTGCAGTTGATTTTATGAGTCAGTCGTATGCTAGTGTAGATTTTTGTTATAATTATGGATTTAATGCAACAAATCCGTTTTTTGAAACTCAATCATGTCAAGTATTTCGTGATGAATTAATGCAGATGGATACCATTGAGATTACTTGGTATTTTGGTCCAAATCCTTATGGTGATATCATCCCAATATTATCGATTGATGATGGAGAAAACGAGTATTTGTTTGAATTTAAAATCGAATATAGTTATTTTCCAAGCATGGATTTAGAATCACATGATATTTATGGTTTTTGGTATATTTTGTATGATGATTCATCTGTGAATGTTGAATATGATGACGTTGTAAGTATAGGTGATGAGATAGAAACCTTGTTGCTTGATTTAGGAACATCTAGTAGTGATTTTTGCACACTTTATCCATTGTTTGATGATTGTATCACTTGGCGTGATACACTCCTTAGTAGTGAAGGAGATACTTCTTTAGTGATCATTGAGCAACTTAGTGAAGAAGGAACGAGTTATCTGATGGAGATTTCTTCTAATGAAGGTGTTCGTCTTTTGAATCTTGATGTAGATGTAAATAATCAAGAAGTGGTGGTTACATCGTTTACTGAAATCAGTAGTGGTGAATGTAGTGCATGTGATCCACAATTAGTTATTCATTATTTCAGCAATAAAGCATTACTTGAGTTGTTGGTGGAAGATTATAACAATCCATTGATGAGTGATGAGGAAGTACAAAGTAAGTATTTTAACTTACTCAACAATGATTTGATGACCTTGAGAAGTAGTGTGATTGATGGGTCTTATCTTGGATTGAGAAACATCGAAGTAGTCTATGAAGAGGACGTATTCTCTCACGCGATTGGGGTTTTTGAATATGTGAAAAATGATGTGATATATTACGTCAAACTTTATTACGATGCACATGTTGTGAGCGATGAGGTCTTTGATATCGTTGTACATCTGATTGAAGAAAATCAAACGATTTCTCTTTTGGATGCGGGTGCTTTGTATGAGGGTTATCTATTAGACTATTTAAATCCGAATGTTTCAAATGAGACATTACAGGGATATTTTGAAGAAGATATGAGTGAATATTTGTCTACTAGATTGTCGTTTTTGGTTGCCGGAGGAGAGAGAACATTACTTGATGTGTATTTAGAAGATGGTTTGTTTAAAGCAAGATATCAGGAAATACTCAGTGATACAATCACGGTTTATGAGGAATCTTTTATTGGATATCTTAGTAATTTAGGAGAAGAGAAGTTATTGTTCAACAGTGTAGAGATTGTCGAACCTACACTAGAAAAAGCAAACGCTAGTGAAGGAGAAGATCTTTTAAGACAATACTTTGTAGATTATCTTGATGAAACAATAAGTGACCAAGCGTTTTGTGATCAATATCATGATGGACAAATAGATTGTGCAATATATCGAAGTAGAGATATAGTTTCTGCTCGATTTGATTTGCTTGATGTTGTGGAAACCGTAGTAGAAGAGAATCAAGTATTAGAGGTAACTTATACAAGAAGTTCGATGTTGTTTGTGAAACTTGTTACTTGGACGATT
This sequence comes from Caryophanales bacterium UBA3566, assembly GCA_002376065.1. Taxonomy (GTDB): domain Bacteria; phylum Bacillota_I; class Bacilli_A; order Izemoplasmatales; family Izemoplasmataceae; genus UBA3566. The sequence goes on along the minus strand of DFNN01000128.1, from coordinate 7,591 downwards.
GATCTTCATGTTTCTAATCAAGGGACTGCGATCATTGAAACGATCAATTATGATGAAGAAGATATCAACCATTATGATGGTACACCGATTGTGGATGATTTGGTTGATTATGAAGATGATATCATCATCTTCTTCGAAGAATATTTTGATGAAACAATGACGACTGATGAATTTTGTGTGAAGTATTATGATACTGCATTTTTAGGAGACGATAAAGATAGTGTCATCAATGATTGTAAAAATGCTAGAAATGAAAT
>DFNN01000128.1:0-6909 GCA_002376065.1 Caryophanales bacterium UBA3566 | reverse complement strand
TGTATCATTTTAAATTGGTTGTCAATGGACGTAATGCTTCTTATAATACGGAATCTATTGCACATAATGATTTATGGATATGGGTTGATATTACAACCAATGAGATTGTTTATATTTATCTATACAATTGGTATGAACGATTGTATCTTGAGGAAGATGCGTTATTTACAGCTGAAGTTGAGGGTGCGTTAAATCAATATTTTGATGAGACAATAGACAACGAAACTTACTTTGATTTATATGGTCGTCTGCAAGGAAATTATGAAAAAGCAACGATGCGTTCGAGATTATTAAGTGATGGTGTACTGGAAGATTATTATATTAGTTATCGCATGGCTGAAGGATTAGATTTGCTTGTTGAAGTCAATATCTTTGTCCGTATGAGTGATGGATCTTTGGAAGTACATCGATTACCATTCTTAATGATGAATCCTACAAGTGAGAATTATGAATTCAGATTTTTGTATGATGATGAAATTGTTGATTATCAAATGTTGAAAGAACGTTTAGAAGCATTTGTGGTAGATTATTTTGATCCTTTATTGACAGATAATGAAATTTATTCAGAATATTATTCTTATGCTAGTGGGGATGACCGCGCGAGTGATTTGGCACTTAATCTTACACCGAGTGTTTATCATTTATATATAAACTATTATTATCAGTCTTATGAATCGTTTGAAGCAAGACTTATTCTTGAAGTAGATGGTACATACTATTTTGTCAAAATTATTTATGTGACGGATAGTAATGGAGATCAACATTACAAGTTTAAGATAGATCAAACTTCATTGTTTGCGACAGAAGTAGTATTGCCTTAAGAAAAAACCATACATTCTTTTAGGATGTATGGTTTTTATTGAAGGGAAGAGAATGTTTTGCTAAAATATGGGTAGGAGGGATTTGATGAAAAGTTATCGAAAAGAATTATGGTTTGAGACAAACAAAAGAAGAGCCTATATCAATATCACCAAAGAAGTAGAAAAGTGTTTAAAAGAAAGTGGTATATCTGAAGGGTTTGTTTTGGTCAATGCGATGCATATTACTGCGAGTGTATTCATCAATGATGATGAGTCAGGTTTGCATAAAGATATTGATCGTTTCTTAGAAAAACTTGCTCCTGAAAAACCATATGAGCAGTATGATCATAATGGCTATGAAGATAATGCGGATGCGCATTTAAAAAGAAGTGTAATGGGTCGCGAAGTCGTGGTGGCAGTTACGAATGGTAGACTTGATTTTGGTCCTTGGGAACAAATTTTTTATGGTGAATTTGATGGCTTAAGAAGAAAGCGAGTATTGGTGAAGATTATTGGTGAATGATCATATATTTTATAATTTTTCGAGTTACATTCACTAGAAAACAAAATCAACAACGAAAATTATAGAAAAACAACAATGAGTCTTCCATTTTGGAAATCTTTTGATATACTATAAGTAGGGATAGATACCGCATTTTATTTACTTTGAAAAAAGGAGGGAAACCATGCTAAAAAAATATGAGGATAAATACGTGATTTCTTATGAGGCATACACCAATGTCCGTGGGAAAAGAAAGTTTTTGTATGCATCAGATACGATTGATGATTTACAGGCACAGATGAAAAAGAATGCATCAAAAGATCAATTAGATGAAGAAGTCCCCTTAGAAGAATATGAACAAGATTTGTATGAATAAAAAACCAGAAAATCAACCTTTATAGGTCGATTTTCTGGTTTTTTTGTAACAGTGAAATGGCGACATCACAAATTGTTTTGTCTAGTTTCACATTGCTTTCTATTTTGAGTTCTGCGATGACTTGGTCGGTTGATAGTGCAGGTCTGTATGGTCTATGTGACATCATTGCTTCAACCATATCGGCAACGGCAATGATTTGTGAACCAAAAAGTAAATCTTTTTTGGTTTTTTTATATGGATAACCAGAACCATCTAGTCGTTCATGATGCTCTAAAATCATCCGTTTAATATCATCATCAAAAGGAAAATGAACAATCACATTATATCCTGTTTCGGGGTGTCGTTTCACCAGTTCGTATTCCTCTTTGTTTAACATCGTTGGCTTGCTTAAGATTTCTTGAGGGATGGCAATTTTTCCTAAATCATGAAGCAAACTTGCGATGTGGATTTGTTTGACGGTTTTGCTATCTAAATCGAGTTCTTTCGCGATTTTTAATGCGAACTCACCAACCATTTTTTGGTGGGTGATGGTGTAAGGATCTTTCAATGAGAAAATACGGTCGATGGTTTTTAAGTTGATGTCTTTTAATGATTCAATCTGTTCATTTGCATTTGCGAGTTCTTGTTGTAAGTTATGTTGCATGAGACTATAGCCCAAATTGTTTGAGATGTTATTGAGCAATGGCAAAAACATTGGATGTTGCTTTTTTTGTTTTTTACTAAAAATGAAAAAAACAGCTGCTAAGTAGTCATAAATAAAAATCGGCATCGTTACACCAGTGATTATAGAAAATTCTTTTGCTTTTTCTTGGCGAATAAATGAGGGTTCTAATTGGACATTGTCAACCCATATTGGTGCTTTTTTTGCCCAAGTTATACCAGGTAAACCATGATTAAAAGCAAATGAAATGGTGTGGGAGTAATTGGCGAATTCAATCAAAGAAGGGTCTAATACTGTCGAAATATGCGATTTGATCAATTGATCGCCATCTTCGTTTAAAATCCATAATTCTCCGTAATCAAACTCGAGTGTTTTACACATCATTTCAAGGAGTAAATGATACTTTTCTTCTTTAAAATAATCGCCAGTAAGGATTGATGATGAATCAAATGCGAGCTGTAAAAATGACTCCATGATTTTTTGATTATCCATTGTCTCACCCCTATATTTATACTAATTATACCACTTACGTCATTATTTTAAAATATATTTTTGGATGTGATATATTGATAAATAAGGTATAATATAATAGAAATGAGGGAAGATGATGCGAAAACTGAGAAGAGTATTGATTGTATTTGGAATCTTTGTTTTGTTATTTGGATTTTTCTTTTGGCAAAACAATGATTTGGTGGTGAGTGTTTATGATATTGATCACGGTGTTGAAGATGAGATTACGATTGTCCATTTGAGTGATTTACATAGTAAGATGTTTGGTGAGGATAATCAACGATTGGTGGATCATGTCAAAGAAGTAGAACCTGATTTGATTTTTATCACGGGTGATTTGATTGATCAAAAAAATGATGAGGATGATCTTTCTTTTAAATATATAGGTGATTTACGAGATATAGCGCCAGTTTACGTATCGCTTGGAAATCATGAATATTGGTCTGATTTGGCAGAAGAAGTCACGATTGCTTTAGAGGATATGGGCGCTGTTGTATTAGACAATGAAGCGATCCATATGAATATCAAAGGTCATTTTGTGCAGCTGATTGGTCTGAGTGATGAAGCTGGTGGATCTGATGCAAAAGAAGAACTGATCAATATGATTAATGTAGATATGTATAATATCGTGTTATATCATCAACCATTGTCACTAGAGATGTTTGCGGATTATGATGTGGAACTTGTCTTTTCTGGCCATGCGCATGGTGGGCAAATAAGGTTGCCGTTGATTGGTGGACTGATTGCCCCAGGTGAAGGATTATTTCCGACTTATACTAGTGGGCTATATGAGATAGAAGATTCAATGATGGTGGTTTCTAGAGGTCTTGGGAACAGTGTTATTCCGGTGCGTGTGTTTAATCGCCCTGAGATTGTGGTTGTCAAACTTTCATAGGAAGTAATTAAAAAGAATATTATCAACTATTTTGGCTTTATAAAAGGATTAACAAGGTGTATATGAAGCAAAAAGATAAAAAATGCATGGAAAAGTTGGAAAAATCATTTGAAAGTGGTACAATATATTAGATATTAGCAAAGAATTACTAATAAATTATGTGATAGATTGCATGTAGGTGGTGTAACAATGGCTTCATCAAACAATAGTGATACTAAAAAAATGCATCCTACTCAAATCTTGGTACTTGGATTTTTATCATTGATCCTAATTGGTACAGTACTGTTAAGTTTGCCGATTGCTTCAAAATCAGGTGTAAGTGTTGGTTTTGTAAATGCTCTTTTTACAGCAACTTCAGCTGTTTGTGTCACTGGGCTAGTAGTGGTTGATACATTGACTCATTGGACTACTTTTGGACATATTGTGATCTTATTATTGATCCAAATTGGTGGACTAGGATTTATGACATTGGGAACATTGTTTGCCTTTATTGTTGGGAAAAAGATTTTCTTAAAAGAACGAATGCTGATGAAAGAAAGTTTGAATCAGTTTAGTGTTTCTGGTGTTGTGAGATTGACAAAATATATATTAATCATGACTTTTATCATAGAAGGAATTGGAGCAGTCTTACTTGCGACAACCTTTATCCCTGAATATGGACCAATAAAAGGGATTTGGTATAGTGTATTTCACTCTGTGAGTGCATTTTGTAATGCTGGGTTCTCAATTATCGGTGATTTTAGAAGTTTAACACCATATGTCAATAATCCTGTTGTAACGATGACTGTTGTGACACTTGTTGTACTTGGTGGTATTGGATTTGTTGTTATATTAGAAGTGCTAGAAAAGAAATCTTTTAAAAAGTTTTCTTTACATACAAAATTGGCTTTAACAATGACAGCGGCATTACTTGTCATTGGATTTGTTGTGATGTTCGCGATGGAATTTAACAATCCTGGGACAATGGGTGATTTACCATGGCATGGGAAAATATTGTCTTCTATTTTTCACAGTGTGACACCAAGGACGGCTGGATTTAATACATTGCCACTTGGTAATATGACAATTGCTGCGTTATTTATTACGATGGTTTTTATGTTTATTGGTGGATCTTCAGCTGGTACAGCTGGTGGAGTAAAGGTTACGACTGTTGGTTTGGTGATTGCTGGAGTAGCCTCAGAAATCAAAGGAAAACATGATATTGAGGCATTTGATAAACGTATTCCACTGCATCAAATCATTAGAGCAGTTGCGATTATCGGATTATCGATGGGTGTTATTGTTTTAGTAATTATGGTGCTGAGTATTACAGAAAAGGATGCAACATTCTTAGAAGTAATGTTTGAATCTATTAGTGCATTTGGGACCGTTGGATTGTCACTCGGTATTACAACAGAACTGAGTGTTATTGGTAAAATAGTCGTTGCTATTACAATGTTTTTTGGTCGAGTTGGACCATTGACTATATTCTTAGCTTTGGCACAAAAAACACAAAAAAATATGGGAACATTGCGTTATCCTGAAGAGAAGATTATTATTGGGTAGGAGGAATTATTTATGAAACAAATTTTGGTTGTAGGCGCTGGTCGTTTTGGATCAAGTATCGCTCGTAATTTAAACAAAATGGGACACGAAGTGATGGTTGTTGATAAAAATGAGGATATCATTAGTGAACTTTCAGAAGAGTCGATTTATTCGATGCAAGGAAATGCGACAAGTGAAGCAACAATTAAAGCAATTGGTGTCAGCAATTTTGATACATGTGTCATTGCTATTTCTGATATTCAAACATCGATATTGATTGGGATTTTGCTCAAAGAAGCAGGGGCAGAGCGTATTGTTGCCAAAGCACAAAGTGATCTTCATGCGAAGGTCTTATATCGTATTGGGATTGATAAAGTCGTATTCCCAGAACGTGATATGGGGATGAAAGTAGCGCAAAGTTTGGTCTCGAAAAACATCATGGATTATATTGAACTTTCTGCGAATACGAGTATTGTTGAAATCATTGCGCTTGAAGAATGGGTTGGAAAAACACTTGTTGAGTTAAATATGAGAGCGCAATATGGACTAAACGTCATCGCAATTAAAAATGGTGAAGATATCAATATCTCACCACTTGCTGATGCGAAAATTAAGAAAAATGATATCTTATTTGTGTTAGGAACAAAAAAAGATTTGAATAAAATTAATAAAAAATTATAGATGAAAAGCACTTTTTGCGAGTGCTTTTTTTGTTCAAAATGACAAATTTTGATTTTTTGTAAACGTTTGTATAATTTTTATTTAATTTATTGTATAATAGTATTAACATATACTTCTAGGAATAACACATTAGAAAAATAAAAATCATAGGAGGCAAACATGGAAATCGAGAATCAGGAGTATCAGCTTTACGAGATTTATTCGAACATTGCCAATAAGGAAAGATTTTATGATTCGGACGTGATGAAATTACTGAAAGATACGTTTTATGAACAAAAAGTTGACTTTTCAAGAATTGAATTTAAACCATTTAGAGATGATGTTTCAAGACAACATGAAGGTTATGCGATTGAATCGCATGATGGAAAGATTGATAGTAAATACGTACACAACAACTTACCAAATCCGAATAAAATGATGCAAGATAAGCGTAGTGATTACCAAGAAGAAAAACATTACACTAGACATATGTACATGATCGATCGTGAAAAAATGGATGGTCATGTAGACCCATGTATTGGGCGAATTGTTGATTATGAGATTCCTGTCAAGCGTAGTAATGAACCTTCACTAATGAAGTATAAATTAGGGAAAATCGATTTAATGACAGAAACAAGTGATCACATATATTTGATTGAAGCCAAGAGTAAACATTCAAGAGAACCTCTTCATAAGGCTGTTTTTGAACTTATTACATATCTCAATATGATTTCAAGAACGAAACTAATCCACGACTACAATAATGCAAAGAGAAATGCATTTTTATATAATCACACGAAACATGATATTGTACCAGTAATTATGATTTATAAAGATACAAAACCATATCACGATTTGAGAAAATTGGATCCAAATAGTTTATTAGGTACGTTGATTTTACACTATGGTGTGAAATTCTTTATCTTAGAAAACCATGAGTATTATGGACAATATACATTGGTAAAAGAGTAGATTTTCTAC
>DFNN01000022.1 GCA_002376065.1 Caryophanales bacterium UBA3566 | reverse complement strand
TAAAAGTGTATTAGATCCTTCTATCCCAGTAAATACACCAGTCAATCCTGTTTGTAAACTTGTTTGTGCATCTTTCAACTGATCTAGATTACTGGTGATTGTAGCTAATTGATCAACCATCGTTGTATCAACTTCTAACGTACTAGAAAACAAACTCAATTGGTTACTCACTTCAAGCAACCCTTCACTCATCATTTGCAATCCACTTACTGTCTGTTCTTTTTGCGTTTCTCCAATTTGTTTGAAAACAATATTTGAAGAGTTAAACGCAAATACACCTTCTAAAGTAGACAATTTTTCATCCAACTCATTGATCAATTGAATTGATGAAAGATTGTATCCACCATTTGATTCAATCAATAAAATAATCGGATCACCACCAAATGATTCTTGGTAGTATTCATTATCCAAATAGGCTTGTTCTTTATCACTAATCAACGTATCATTCCCTGTATTTAGTGAGACGTTACTAACACCTACCGCTAAAATTCCTAATACAATTAATGCGCCAAATATAGACCTCATCGGTCTTTTTTGTAATTTTTTATAAATCAAATTGAGCATCTTTCTTCCTCCTTGTATGTAAGTACTCACTAACAAATGTAACATAACGTTATAAGTAAGTCAATAAAAACAACTCAAAAGAAAAGGCACACTCATATCAGTGTGCCTAAGTGTAACATTTTAACAAAGCATTTAACTAATGATGTCGAACCACTTTAAAACGCTTTATAGCGTAGTCTTCACCTTCATCTATGTTTGCCTTTTGTTTGGCAATTTTCAATTGTTCATCAACTGTATCAATACCTTCTAGATTAGGTAATAGTAACCCACTTTTTCTACTTGTTAATACAATCACACCGTATTGATTTGGATCTAATTCATCGATACTTTTCACGTCTTCAGGAGGTGATAAAACATCGACACTATAAGTTAAATCATCTAGTTCATCAATCCTTACCTCAGGGAATCTAGGATCCCTTAATCCCGCTGATACAGCGTTGTGAATAATCTCGTTTGCGATATGTTTTTTGGTTGGTTGTAATGTTCCGATACATCCACGCAAACGACCGTATTTTTTAATGGTCACAAATACCGCTTTTTGCTCTTTTAGCAATTCTTTTGGAAGTTCTTTTGGTGGGTCGAGATACTTGTGATGAACGAGGTAATATTCTAGTGATTTTCTAGCTAACGCAACATATGCATCCTCTTTTAACTTTTTTGATTTTACTTTTTTTGTTTCATTTGATTGATATTTTTCACTGTACTTTTTTGTTTGATCAACGCCATATACTTCATATTTCGCAACAGCATATCCGACCCCGAATGGACCCTCATAAGATAATAATTCACTATGAATATCTAATCCATCTAAAAATCCAGCCATCATGATGAAAGAACGTAACCCACACTCTTTGGCTTTACTTGCAAATGATTCTTTTATCTCAAGCAGTTCATCGAATGCACCTCTCGATAAAATATCTGTGATTTTTTCATCAAAGAGTGGTCCTTCTTTTTCAAATCCATATGGTCCATCTTTTTTTAAGACATGTGATAAATCACCACTAGCAATAAAAACAACTTTTTTATTGGATTCGTTTACGACCTCTTGAATGATATTCCCATATCGATAATGGGTTAAAAAATCTTCACCTGAAAGACTTAAACGAATGATGTTCTGAATACCTTTTAAAAAAGACAAAGGAACCATCACACCATGATCGAGTCTTGCATCTTTTTCTCCTAATGTACCCACAGACAAGTGTTCAGCTGTTGCTTTTTGAATAATTTTTTCTCTTAATTCTTGATCATAAGTTACTTGATAATGTAACTCAGGATGGCCAAATTGAGCGAAAGTTCCTTGGGCTGCTCCGCCTGGAGAAACATGAAAGTAATCTTGATACATAATATTGTGTGGCGTACTAATGATGATAGTATCAGGTTTTAATAAATCTATTTCGTTTGCAATTTCACGGTAAGCATTGATTGTTTCTTCTGTTATTTTTTCTTCCCCTTGACCAATTTCACTTACAATAATTGGCGGATGAGGAACAACATAAGCGGCAAGAATATTCATCATTTCCTCCTTTACATATTACCTAAATGAATTTGCTTAAATCCAATATCACGTGCAAGATCACGTGCAAGATACATCGTTTCTTTTGGTGTAGGTAAATAATTTTTCATCTTGTATGCCCCAAAAAATCTTGATAGATGAATCACTTGATCTTCACCTAAGTAATCAAAAAGATCTTGAAGCATCTTCATCAAAGCTTCTTCTCTATCATTAACACCAGGAATAATCAAACACGTTACTTCTAAATGTATATGAGCATCTTTTATTGTTTTCATATTTCTTAAAACAATACTTCCAAGTCCATTAGTATATTTCTGATATTCCTCATCATTATGGACTTTATAATCGACATTAATTGCGTCTAGATAAGGAATGATGAGTTCTAATGTTTCTCTTGACATAAATCCGTTAGAGACCCATATGTTTTTCAACTTATTTTGATGAGCCAATTTCATCGTTTCTAATGCATATTCTAAGAAAATCGTTGGTTCAGTATACGTATAAGAAATCGAAGGACAATGATAAGCAAGTGCTTTTTTAATATGTTCACTTGGTGTAAGTTCGATTCCTCTAATCTTTCTTGTTTTTATAGGTGACTTTGCTATATCATGATTTTGACACCAACTACAATCTAAGTTGCATCCTTCAGTCGCAAAAGAATATGTGCTTGTATGAGGTAAGAAATGATAGATTGGTTTCTTTTCAATCGGATCAATGCTTGAAGCAACAGAAAGCGGATAGTTTAAAGCATATAACGTCCCTTCTATGTTTTTCCTAACGCCGCAAATCCCGACATGATTATGTTTGATTTTACAGTGATGTTCACATACATGACAGATGACTATCTTGTTATCTATCTTTTCATAAAGTAGTGCTTCTTTCATTGCTTCACCTCCTACCTTTATTGTATCACTTTTTTTCACAAAAAAAAGAGTAGAAAATCTACTCTTTTACC
>DFNN01000019.1:4890-5337 GCA_002376065.1 Caryophanales bacterium UBA3566 | reverse complement strand
GCTGACTATGAAAAGGTATTTTATCTAGTTTTAATCCAACTAGGATTCTATATCATCTTCGCATACAACAATGTAATGGATTCGACTTTTTATGGTGTTGGTCGTACAGACTATATGCTTTACCAATCACTCATTGTAAATATTCTTTACTATGGTACAGCGTATATACTATTTAGAGTAGGTATTTATACACCAACACTACAAAATATTGCCTTATTATTTGGTGTTGGAATGTTGTTTGATTTTATACCAACAACAGTGTTATATATCATCATGTTGAGAAATAGGAACATAAAGATTGAAATAAGCTAAAAAAACTATTTTCATTTATTGAACATATAAGCAAAAACAACTTTTAATGTATGGGAGTGTTATGAATGAGAAAATATCGTTTCATTATTAGTTTTATACTTGTATTGTTACTTGTATCATGTTCTAATCAATCAA
>DFNN01000019.1:0-4482 GCA_002376065.1 Caryophanales bacterium UBA3566 | reverse complement strand
GATGAGACTGTATGGAAAAAGATTGTTGATAAGAATGATGCGAGTAATCTGATGTTCCGTACAACCAATGAAGAAATTCAATGGAAGTTTATGGATGCTTTAGAATGGGAAACAATTTATACCTTTACTGATGATGATCCAAGAGAAGTAGAATTTAGACAAACAGAAACATCCATAGAATGGAAGTATACTGATGAATCAACTTGGAAAATAGTTGCTAGTGTAGATAATCCTCAAGATGTTGAGTTTCGCACCATAGACAATGAAGTACAGTGGCGATACATTGGAACAAATACATGGCAAACAGCTTATGTGCTTGGTGAAACAGAAACAATTATAAATCCTGATAAATTTGTTCCTGATGACTTCGTTAAAAAGTACTTGATTGAAGCCAATCCAGCAAAAGGATTTAATATCCCTTATTTTCTTTATATTCCAACTACAAACCATCAACAAGAAAATGAAGGATTTTCTCAATACCTAATTTTAGAAGGGACAAATTTTGGGTACGTAACGAATTATGTAGATCAATATATCTATGATAATTTAATTAGAGGAGAAACTTCACATGTTGTTGGACGGTTATTTGAAGAACTACATGTTCCAAAAGTTGTACCATATCTTCCAAAGACATGTTTTAGAATTAATCATGGTAATTATACTGAATATGGCCATTTTCACGCTTTAGATAGCACAGTGATAGAAATGAAAAGTCACATAGATCAAATTGAAGAATGTTCTTTTAATAATCAAAATAGTGATGTCTTAGGGTATGATTACCTAAACTCTTTGATTGATATTGAAGAACAAATTCACGCAATTGTGTTAGATGCGCAAGAGAAATTAAATAGTAACTATTGGAATTTAGAAGAGCAAATATTTGTTGCGGGATTTTCAGCATCAGGAAGTTATGCACAAAGATACACATCTATTTATCCAGAGCAAGTAAAAGCGATGTTTGCAGGTGGGATGTTTTTACCAATCTTACCTGTTGATTCTTATGGTGGGCATGATTTAATTTATCAAATAGGGACATACGATCATGAAAGATTATTTGGAAGAGCTTTGAATGTAGAAGCCTACAATGATGTAGCGAAGATTTTTTATATGGGAGCTAATGAGACCATCGACGCAGTTGGTGGCAGTGATACGTTTACCAATGAGCATAGAACAATCATCTATGATATCTATGGCACTGAAAGTATCAATAGTCGCTGGTATAATGCCCAAGATATATTCTATCAAGTTGGTGGCGATGCTTTGTTTATCACAGATAAGGCTATGGGGCATGAAGTCGCGAATTATACAACGAATTACATCATAGAGTTTTTCAAACAAAATAGAGATTCAACCGAAGCAGTATATTCACTAGAGTTGCCATCTCCTACATTGCTGATGAGATATCATGATCAAATTATTGAAGATCCAGATTTTGATCTTAATGCATTTGATGAATTTTCTGATAAAACGCTAGTTATACTTGGGGGTAAAGATCCAGTGGAATCATTTTCAGCTATATTTCGAGGGTATTTTGATCATGTTATTCAAACAAGCAACTTTAACAATGAAGGTGATTATATTGTAATCTTGGCTACAGAAGGATTTCCATTTTTGTACAATATCGATATTTTTGAAAATGAATTTGTGGCATCTAGTACTATAAAACTATATACGGTAGATACTTATAAAGTTATTTACATTTACGAAGAAACAGTGGAAGAACTGATTGATAAAATCAATTCCTTAGAAATTGATTTTATCATCAATGATTATGATGATCATATAGAATAACAAAAAGTGATGGCAAGTTCTTTATTGCCATCACTTTTATTATAAATATAAATTATAAGAAGATTAATCTTGCTCATCGCTAGTTATTATATAGAACTTTAATGCATACCCATGTGTCCACCATAATGATGAGTGCCTTCATAATCATCATAGTTGTTATTATAGTGATAATCAATGCCTTCTTCATTTAAGAAAGTCATCAGTTCATCCATTAAGTCATAATGAATATCTCTATTATTATATAGTTCTTCTAAAGATACATCATACTTGATGAGTAGTTCATCAATCTTTTCTTCTACAAAGAGTCTTTCTTCTTCTGAAAGATCGTCAAGCATATGCGTAAACAGTTCTCCTTCATTATGGCAGTATTCTGTTTCTTTAGTTTCTTCATAGAATTCAGTATCTGTATGGAATATTTCACTTTCTCTTACTTGATTGAGTCCTAGACCAAATCCTGCTCCTAATAATAGTGTTAATCCTAATTTAAAAATCATGATTGTTGCCTCCTTTTGAAATACATTCTAAGTATAGGACACAATTATGTCAGAAATATGAAGATGATAGGATATTTTTAAGTCATCACTATTATAGCAATCTAGATCATGCTTTTCACATACAAATTATTTTGCATTGACATTTTTAATTCAGTACTGTATAATTATTAGTAGTAAAGAAAAATTACTAGTGGAGGTGTTTGATTTGGTTCAGAATAAAAGAAGTTTGGTTGAGCTTTGTATTTTGGCATTGTTACATAAAGAACCCCAATATGGATATGATTTATCAACTACCATCGCAAATCTCATTAATGTATCAGATGGAACGATTTATCCAATCTTAAGAAAACTGAAAGTAGAAGGTATTGTTACTACGTTTTTAGCAGAAGGACAAGGTGGTCCACCAAGGAAATATTATCAGATTACAAAAATGGGTGAAGAACAATATCAATTTGAAAAGAAAAATTGGCAGATGTTATTTCATAACGTTGGTCAGTTAATGGAGGATTAATATGAAACAAAAAGAATTTATTGATTCATTAAAGAAAAAACTTGAAGAATTTCAAGTATCTGATATCAATGAGATCATAGATGAATATAATGCTCATTATGCTTTTAAATTAAACGATGGCTATAGTGAAGAAGAAATAAGCGTTCATCTAGGAGATCCTGTAAAAATCGCTAATGAATATAATATAGAAGGGTATAAACAAAAAAGTCCAAAGAAAGCACCCGTTTTAATAGGGCTTTTCACACTTGACTTTTTTGTATATCTATTATTGCTCATATTTGGACTATGGGTTATCTCGTTTGGAGTGTTATCCACAGCTTCAATGGTGGTTAGTTTCAGTTTGTTTTTTGATGCGAATATTTATGGTTTAATTCCGAATATGCCTTACTGGTGTGGTGCTATTTTTGGTGTTTCGTTGTTTAGTTTTGGGGTGTTATCATATATTGGTACTTACTATAGCTACGAGTATTTATGTCAATTAAACAAAGCATATGTTAGAATGCATAAAAACACCATTGCTTATATACATAATAGACCTCAGCTTCCATCATTACCAACACATCCGATGTTCACAAAGAAAACCTCAAGAAGACTTCGATCAATATTCTTACTTTCTTTAAATGCTTTCGCTGTCTCAATTGTTTTGGGATACATTACATGTGCAGTCATCACGAAGTCGTTTGAGTTTTGGCATGTGTTTGGTTGGTTTATGTAGGAATTATGATGTTAGGACTTAATATATTTTCACTATTCGTATTACTCTGTATTATTGTAGGTGCAAATAAACTTAGATCAATTGAAGACACTAGAAAAAGAAAAATTGTAAAAATATTGCTTTTCATGGTTTTATCATACAATGTTTTACATATTGTTTTAACAAGCAAAATACCTGTAGAATTCTCGACTGTTTCTTATTTCATTGTACCGTTAATTGTCATACTTAACCTAGATTTTTTAAAAGTATGGACAATATATGCTTCACTGATGGCAGGAACGTTATATTATCTCACAATGGTATTGGTTGGAGGATCCATATACCATTACTATCCTTACATGAGTGTATATACCTCGCTTTTCTGCCATGGCTCATTACTTCTATATGGATTAATTGAACTAAGAACTGTTTCTTTGCAGGAAAAAGAAAGGTATAAACTAATTGTAGGATTAATTCTTATGGCTGCGTGGGCAATGTATATCCGACCTCAGGTTACTTTATCATCTCGTATTTTTATATATGAAATAATCGATGCGAAGATAGTGAAATCAGTTTTCCAATATAATTCATGGATGATATTATCACTTTATTATAGTATACTCGTTTATTTGTTGGCACAATCAACAAGGATTGTCATCAAGTTAAATCAAATGGTTGCGCCAATGACTGATGAATGCGCACATTTAAAACATAATATGTATCATTCAATACCTCATTCACCTAAATGATGAATCTGTAGACGTGAACTAGGAATCCCACTTTTGCACACTACTTAGGAGGAAGCATATGAAAAGAAAACGTTTCTTGGCTTTAATATTAGATTGGGTTTTCATAAGTATCTATTTAGTGCTACTAATGAGTTTCACTCTAATCATAACCGCTATATTTTCTTTTGATCTATCCATGAGTTCAATACAACTACAGTTTTTAGCATTTTTCACTTCGGTATTACCAATAACTTGTTATTTTAT
>DFNN01000114.1 GCA_002376065.1 Caryophanales bacterium UBA3566 | reverse complement strand
TTACCCGACCGACGGATAATCACACCGTAGCTCAATCGATGATTTTTACGTTCTTCTTTTCGTCCAATGCTATTTGTAAAATATTTGTTAATTAGAACTTGACTCTATACTGTATCTATTGTATGATAACAGTAGAACGAGGTGGTTCAATGAACTTAAGCGTATCTATGTATTCTGAGAAACCAATCTATGAACAGTTAAAAGACCAACTAAAAGAAGCGGTCCTAAATGGAGCCTTAAAAGTACACCAACAGTTACCGAGCATTCGTACGGTTTCAAAAGACTTGCAGATTGGGATTGTTACAGTAAAACGTGCTTATGATGATTTGGTCAAAGAAGGATTCTTTTTAAGTCAAGCGGGAAGAGGATACTTTGTGTTGGATATAAACTTAAAGAAAATTCAAGAAGATTATATAAAGAAAATTGAGGAACATGTTAAGGAAATTGTACGTTTACAAAATGAAGCAGGATTAGATAAGGAGATACTTATGAATCTATTGATGCAAGAGGAGGATGAACATAGTGAATAGTATTGAGACAAAACATTTGTGTGCCAAAATTGGAGATTTCACATTGAAGGATATCAATCTAGCAATTCCAGAAGGTTCTATTGTTGGCTTGGTTGGAAAAAATGGTGCTGGGAAAACAACTTTGTTTAAAACCTTGAATGGTACTTACTTAAAGACTTCTGGTGAAATGCACATAGATGGGCTAAACTATGTAGATGCTGAAAAAGAGATTCGTATGGCAATGTCGGTCATGTACGACCGATTTGGTGGAAACCAGTATATCAAAGGGAGACTTTTGCGAAAAATCTATTTGCAAAGTCATCCAAAATTTGATGTTGAGATGTTTGATGACTTGATTCAAAAATATGGTATAAATCTGAAAAAGAAATTGATGAACTTATCTTTTGGAATGCAAAAGAAACTCATGCTCATTTTAACTCTATCCCTCCATCCAAAGATTTTATTACTAGATGAACCATTGATTGGGATAGATCCTATAGATAAACAAGAATTCATTCGATTGATACAAAACTACATGGAAAACGAGCAACACACGATTATCCTATCTAGTCATCAAGTCGATGATTTACAAAAGATTGCCGACTATATCCTCTTTATCAATGAGGGTGAAATTGTCTTGTTTGAAGAGAAAGAAACCTTGCTTGAAGAATACAAAATGCTAATTTTACCCAAGGAAGATCAACGAGTAGAACTTATGATCAATCCAACTCCTACCTCACTTGGCATACAGGGATTGATTCATGCTAGGGATGGGAAAGAACTTGGAGATAAAGTGAAGAGAGCATCACTTGAACAAATATTTATTCATTTATGTCGATAGGAGGGAAATTATGAAGAAACTTTTTCGATTTTACAATATCTTAAGATTGACAGCTCCAACGAAGAAAGGGCTTGTATTTCTTATCGTAAACGGAATCATTTTAACCGTCATTTACAATCGTTTTTTCACGGATAGTGGAGTATATCAAGTTGATTTTGTCTTATTGTTTGGCTTGTCTGTTCTCGTTGTATCTTATTACGCCTACATCGCACATTCAACGGCCGATAATCCGATTTATCAATTGCCATGGACTGCAAAAGAGCGTGTATTGTATACCTATCTAAATGTAATCTTTGTATTCTTTTCTATTCTTATTGGATTGATTCTTTTTGGTTATTTGATGATGGGGCTATTTGTGCTTTTGGGTGATGGACTAGGACCTGTGACAGATGATTCATTCTCTCTCACAGGGTTCTTATATATGCTAGGCTATAATATTCTTTTCTTTGCTATATACATGCCATCATCTTTTTATAAAAATACGAAGAGAAGATATGTCCATGGTTTCTTTGTTTGGATTACCCTAGTGTTGACTAGTTTCATCGTGATTTTCCTCTTGAATGGGTCCTTAAGTCTTCAATCAAGTTTGCTCATTCAGCTGAATAATTCGCCCAATGGACTGGGCATAGCCATAGGCATGTTGATTTTAAGTATCCTTGCTCTTTATGTTTCATATGATACATCAAAGAGACTTGCAAAATATAAGTAATAAGCAAGGATATGTTTATAACTCTATTACGAGAATGAACATCAAACATTTTTTTGATGTTCATTCTCGGATTTTTATGTTTGTGTATCTATATCAAGAAAGTGGACATATTAAGTAGGAAGCTTGATTAAGTATATCGCTCGTAGCGCATAAAAAAGTAATCTTAGGTCAGGAGTACTCAAAATCGGCATAAACATAGTATGTTCCTACTAACTGAATAATTTACACTTAGTTGATCAAATACTTAGGACCTTGAGTTCTTAAAGAATAAAAAGAACAGTATCATATCAAAAATTGATATAAACTGTTCTTTTTGGTTGGGAATAATAATTTTAATTTCAAGTCATTTTGTTCTATCTTGATAATAGACAACCTTTGTGTCTCCAATTACTTTTGTACATTTATTCATTATCATTTTATTATCTTTTTGACCTATGGTTATATTTATTTCTATACTAAGGTCTTTTTCTTGTAATGCTAGTTCTCTCCAGGTTTCAATATTTAAGATACATTCTGATATGATTTTACGATCTATAAGTTTGTTTGAATCATAGGTTTCTCTGATTAAGCGACCGGTGATAAAGTTATTGTTTTCTTTCATGGTTATTCCTTTCATTTATCTTGTCTAAATTGTGTAAATATGATTTTGCATACATCAATATTTCTTTAATCTAGTACGTGGTAATTGTTTATATTTTAATGGTAAATCATCTAAGAAGTTTTTTGCTATTTCTTTGCTATTTAAAGCCGTTTTAGGCATGTTTCTACCTCCTGGGGATTGTTGGAAC
>DFNN01000140.1 GCA_002376065.1 Caryophanales bacterium UBA3566 | reverse complement strand
ATACTTCAAAGATAATAATATCCACACATTGATGATCACTGGAGATGCTCAACGAACTGGTGAAGCGATCGGCCGCCAACTTCAAATTGACGAAGTTCGTGCCAATGTTCTTCCAGAAGATAAATCTAAGATTATTACAGATCTTAAGAAAAATTACTCTATTGTAGCGATGTTAGGAGATGGTGTAAATGATGCTCCTGCACTTGTTGCTGCCGATATCGGGGTTGCTATGGGCGAAGGAACTGACATTGCCATTGATGCAGCTGATGCTGTCTTGATGAAAAATGATCTGAACAAATTCGCATATACACATAAAGTTGCAAAGAAATTGAGAAGCATCGTTATTCAAAATATTATCTTTTCGATGATTGTTGTACTCTTCCTAGTTACTGTTAATATTCTTGGGTTAATGAACATGTCATATGCAGTGTTGATTCATGAAGGAAGTACATTAGTAGTTATACTTAATGGACTTCGGTTACTCAAACAAGTCAATTGACGAGAAAATGTAAAATGATATATTGTGAAAAAACATTATGATAAAGGAGAGTTGGATTTATCAAAACAACACAAAAAGCAATCATTACGAAAAGAACGAAAGCGATATTTGCAACGATTGTATTTGTTGCGATTCTCTTTGCAGTAGATCAGATACTAAAGATATATTTCTCGACAAACTACGGACTTAATGAAACTGAGACAGTTTTTGCTGGATTTCTAAATATTGGTTATATCAGAAACTACGGTGTAGCATTTGGAATGTTTAGTGGAATGAAATGGACGATTGTTTTGATTGGATTAGTTATGAGCATCTTGATTAGTACTGTTCTTGTAAAATCAAAGCAGGTTTATATAAGGGTTGCGCTGGGATTAGTACTTGCCGGTGCAACTGGAAATCTGTTTGATCGGTTAAGTGTTGGCTATGTTATTGATTATTTGCAGATGCCAATATTGCCGGTTGTTGGATCCACAATTTTCAACATATCCGATGTATATATTATTGTTGGGTGTGCAATTATTCTCTTTTTTGAAGTAAGAAACAAGCCTAATTCCAAAAATGACATGCCAGTTCAATTCTAGTATTAAATGTAAGCCAACAATGGAAATTATACGCAAAGTGAGGTATGGTTTCCATTTTTCTTTTGCTTGTTGAGGAACATCAGGATTTGGAGAGACTCAATCAAAATCAGAAAAGCCCGATGTAATCGTCAGTATGGTTTTAATAGTGCTAATACACAGTAAGAAATAGAAGGAGAAAAAAGAATTCAGTGAAAAAGAAAATTGCATTGTATTTGTCCCAAGCAAAGATTGATGAAATTGAACTGATACCAAAAACCTGTACTTAGTGTAAACTAATATATATGCAGGAGGCATCATATGAAGGATAAAAAGAAAAAGAATAGACTATGGAGCGGAGATTTTAAACTTAAAGTGGTCCTAGATATCATTGAAAATGAACTCTCATACAGTCAAGCAGCACGTAAATATGATATGTATCTATCATCAGGAAGTCTAAATGATACTGAACTGATACCAAAAACCTGTACTTAGTGTAAACTAGAATATATGCAGGAGGCATCATATGAAGGATAAAAAGAAATTGTATCAGATATAAAAGAAGTTTCGGGTCATGGTATAAAAGCTAAGGTTAATAGCGATGAAGTATTGGTAGGAAATGCTCGTTTAATGGAAAGAGAAAATATTTCATTTGAAGAATCATCTGCATTAGGGTCTATCTTGTATATCGCTATTAATAAAAAATATGTTGGTAATATTGTTGTATCTGACCAAATTAAAAAAGATTCAAAAGAAGCAATAAAGCTATTGAAAGCATTAGGAGTTAAGAAAACCATAATGCTAACAGGAGATAAAAAATCTGTTGCAACTAGTGTTGGCAAAGCATTAGGGTTAGATGAGATTCACGCTGAATTACTTCCTGAAGATAAATTAAATAAAGTCGAAGAACTTTTAAACAGTAAGTCAAAACGAGGTAAGCTCTTCTTTGTTGGAGATGGTATAAATGATACACCAGTACTTGCAAGAGCTGATATCGGGATTGCAATGGGTGGACTTGGTGCAGATGCCGCAATTGATGTAGCAGACATTGTTATTATGACAGATGAGCCATCAAAAATTGTAACTGCGGTAAAAATTGCTAGACGAACAAGAAAAAATTGTATGGCAAAACATCATATTAGCATTAGGTGTTAAAGCCTTCTTCTTAGTTCTTGGTGCATTTGGAATAGCAACAATGTGGGAAGCCGTTATTGCTGATGTAGGCGTCTCGTTGATAGCAATCCTAAATGCAATGAGGGTGCTAAAAAATAAGTAGAGTGTCAATTTGTAAAAGGATAGAAAGCATCACACAGTAGAGTAAATGGGGCCTAAACCCTATAAAGCACTGTTGCAATAAAGAGATTAACAACATAATTAGAAGTAAAAACCAATAAATATGTTATTAAGGTATTTTAGACAGATTTTAACCATGTAAAGGTAAACATATTTCATGCAATTTTGATGTTTCTTTAATACATACAAGGTCGATTTTGCAAGCAATACGGTTTTTTCAACGCAGATTGAATGAGACAACATAT
>DFNN01000112.1:2201-22793 GCA_002376065.1 Caryophanales bacterium UBA3566 | reverse complement strand
CTATAAGAGATTCAAAAAAAGATATGAGTCGAGTGACTCATATCTTTTTATCTTAATTTTAAATATTGATATAATTGCGCATCATCAATTGCATGATACAACTGACGAATAATTTTACGAATCGTAATATATTTATGAACATGTTCACTAACGCTATGATATCTTTTTTGTGCAGTTTCTCCAAACAATGCTTGATATGCTGCTAAGTGATCTTGATACTCTCCTAAAGAGACAAGCGTAGAAACAAGTGCACCCATCGCTGTTGCTTCAGCACTTTCATAAACTGCTACAGCTTTATTAAACACGTCTGCTTGGATTTGATTAAACTCATCAAATACAGTCAATCCTCCTGCTATATTAACTATCTCTACATATCCAATCAATTCTTCGATTAAACGAATATTCTGAGACATTTCAATCGAGATGCCTTCAAGAATCGCCCGCGCAAAATCTCCTCTACTACTTTCAAGAGATGTATTGAAAAACATTCCTCTAGATAATGGATTCCAATACGGAGCTGCACTCCCTTTGAAATGTGGAATTAACATGACTCCTCTAGCACCAACGCCAGATTCTTTTACTTCCTTATTGATTAATTCATAATTATCAACATCATAAAAATTCTTTTTAAACCATGAATATATATTCCCACTTGTCAGCATACCTGCTTCTAATACCCATTTACCAGGGATTGCTGATGCGGTACATAAAACACGTATCTTATCATCAAATTTCGGTTCTTCTGAATATCCTAATATAAATGACCCTGTTCCTGTATTTGCTTCTACAACACCAGGTTTTAATACATTGAGTCCAATTGCAGCACACTGTTGATCTCCACCTGCTATAATGATTTTTATGGTTGAACTTAACCCTGTTTTTTCACTCATTAATTTATCGAGATTACCAACAATACTTCCTGGTTCGACAAGATCACATAATTTTTCTTTATCTAGCTCAAAAAGATTAATGAGCTCATCATCCCATGAAAATGATTCAATGTTCATTAATAAAGTTCTAGCTGCTTGTGTATGATCAGTTACAAATCTACGTGTTAAGTGATACACCACGTAATCCTGCACACCAATAATTTTATAAGCACTCTCATAAACATCTTTTTGATGTTTCTTTAACCACATCATTTTTGGTGCACTAAAATAGGAATCTAAACGTAATCCAGTTTTATAATAAATATCTTTTAAAGACATTTTTTTTAATATTTCGTCAGTTAATTTATAACTTCGTCTATCTTGCCAAGTAATCGCATTATATAAATACTTCCCGTACTCATTCACTGGGATGATTGAAGCACGTTGTGAAGTGACACTAATTGAAACAACGTCAATTTGATTTGCCTGAACATAATCCCCAACGTTTTTCAATGTTTGTATCAATGTATCCTTCCAAGTTCTAGGATCTTGTTCCACTTCTAAATCATGGTACATTGCGGAATAAGATTTTTGTGCACTAAAAAGTTCTTTTCCCGAATTGTCAAAAAGAATACTTCGTAAACTTTGTGTTCCTACATCAACAATAATGTAATTCACGAAGCAAACAACTCAATGTGTTTCTTCGCTACTTCTGTAACCTTATTACGTGATAAAACACTAAGTTGTGAAAAATGTGAACCAGGTTTTTCTTTAACTGTATCAACCATCAATTTCACTGCTTCTTTTGACATTTCGGTGTTAATATTGATTTTACAAATCCCATTTTCTATACACTCTTTTATCACCGCAACTGGCGTACCTGATCCACCATGTAATACAAGTGGAATATCCACTACATCACGAATTTCTTTTAAACGATCTACACTAATGTTTGGTGTTCCTTTATATGTACCATGAACAGTACCAATAGATATCGCCAAGCAATCTACTCCAGTTTCTTTTACAAAACGTGCAGCTTGCACAGGATCTGTATATTTTTCCTCGTGATGATCTTCATTTGAGTCTCCACCAAGTGCAATAGAACCTAATTCAGCCTCAACAGTTACACCTCTAGCATGAGCATATTCACATACTTCTTTTGTCTGTTTCATATTCTCCTCAAATGGTAAATGTGATCCATCATACATCACACTCGTGAAACCAGCTTCTATCGCTTCTTTAATCAATTTAACATCAGCACAATGATCTAAATGAATCGCTATATCTTTATTATATTTTGTACTGATTGTACGAATCAAATTGGCTACTTCATTTAGTTCCATATTGCTTGTGTATTTAGCACCAAATGCGATAATCCCATCACTAGATGTTTCTTTTATTGCATTAAAAACACCTTTAATTGTTTCATAATTATACACATTAAAAGACCCTAATGCGAACTTCTTCTCACTTGCTTTTTTCAACATATTCGTCAGATTATTAATCATGTTTAACACCTTTTAACCATACTTTAAATTCATCCTGCTCTAATACTTCAGGGTTTAAGATAAAACGTGTCTTTTTACCATCAAAAAAGCGTTCTATCTCTTCCATTAAGATATAAGGACTTCCTGTCAATGCTTCTGTAGTTGTACCAGCAATGTGTGTCGTTAAAGTAACGTTATCTAATCCTATAAATGGACTGTTTGGATCAATCGGTTCTTGATCAAATACATCAAGAGCTGCTCCACCAATACGTTTTTCTTTTAAAACTGTATATAGATAGTTCATGTCCAGTAAACCACTACGACCAGTATTTACAAGAATAGCTGTGTCTTTCATCATATCTAGATGAGTTTGATCCACCCATTTCTTTGTTGCTTCAACAAGTCGCAAATTGATACTTAAAAAATCAGATTCCTCAAACAAAGTCTTTTTGTCTACATAAGTAAACCCAAGTTCTTCAATTTCTTCTTTAGATCTAAATGCATCATACACCAATATTTCACAGTCCCAACCAGTTAACTTCTGCGCAACCAATTCACCAATATATCCAAATCCAGCAATCCCAATTTTTTTACCTTTTAATTGAGGAATGAAATTTACATTCGCAAACTCTTTTTGCCATCCACCATTTTTAATCGATAAATGTGCTTTCGCAATATTTCTTGATTCTGCCAACATCAATCCAATTGTAAAATCACTCACGGCTTCTGCATTTCGCCCCATAATATTAAATGCCAAAACACCACGTTTCGTAGCGTAGTCTAAATTGATATTTTCTTTACCAGCGCGTGCCAATCCAACTACTTTTAAATTCGGTAATGCATCAATTAATTTACTTGATACTGGCACAAACAACCCTGTTAATATTTCTGCATCAGCATTGTTTTTGACAACATCAGGAACAACTTCTATTTCAGGCCCTTGTTGTTCAACTTTTAAACGTCTCTCTTGTAGATTTCCCCAATTGGTTTCAAAATCACCAACAACGTAATCACCTACGTAATTCTTTAAATGTTTTTTTACTGCTCCTTCAAACAATTTTCCAGGAATCATCGCATCCCCAGATATGATCATCTTCAACATAATCTTCTCTCCTCTATATATTATATGTTTGTTTATGTTTGTTACAAACAAATATTAACATTTTTTTCTTATTAAGTCAATAAATAGCCAAAATTTATTGACTATTTCATCATAATAATCTTTCATTTTTATAATTTTTATTAAAAATGAACAGAAATGTACATTATTTCTCGATATCAGCAATTATACATGGTATAATATAAATATATAAACACATATTGAGGATGATAATGATGAACGTACTTATTGCAATAGACTCCTTTAAAGGTTCACTTTCAGCTAGAAAGTTGGTTTCAGCAATTGAAGAAGGAATTACCAATGTTTACGAAGACGCAAATATTACAAAAACCCCCATTGCCGATGGTGGTGAAGGAACGATTGATTCCTTGATCGAAGGTTTACGTGGTCAACTTATTTATAAAACTGTTAAGGGTCCACTTTTTGAAGATGTGAATGCTTATTATGGTATTTTACCAGATCAAAAAACTGCGATTCTTGAGATGGCGATTTCTTCAGGACTACCACTTGTTGAGCCAGCAAAAAGAGATCCTAGAAATACCACAACTTATGGAGTTGGTGAACTGATCATAGATGCACTTAACAAGGGTATTAGTGAGTTTATCGTGGGAATTGGTGGAAGCGCCACAAATGATGGTGGTATCGGAATGCTTCATGCTCTTGGGTATAAATTTCTTGATAAAAATCATCAAGAAATGAAGCCAATAGGTAAGTCTCTTCAAT
Source organism: Caryophanales bacterium UBA3566 (assembly GCA_002376065.1). Taxonomy (GTDB): domain Bacteria; phylum Bacillota_I; class Bacilli_A; order Izemoplasmatales; family Izemoplasmataceae; genus UBA3566. Next base: position 18,594 of record DFNN01000112.1, on the reverse strand, counting down.
TCATTGAGCATATAGACACAAGTAGTGTTGATCCGAGATTAAAGGATACAACTTTTTTAGTAGCCTGCGATGTCGATAACCCACTTTGTGGATTAAGAGGTGCTTCACATACTTATGGACCTCAAAAAGGTGCAACAAAAGAAATCGTTGAAGAACTAGATCAGGGATTGTTACACTTTTCAAACATTGTAAAGAACACTCTCGGTATTGATAAAGCTCACCTTTCTGGTGCTGGAGCTGCAGGTGGACTAGGATATGGATTTGCCGCGTTTTTACATGGTGAACTCAAACCTGGTATAGACATCGTTTTTGAAAAATTATCATTTGAACAACAACTAGAAAACATCGATATTATTATTACAGGAGAAGGTCAAATTGATTTTCAATCTGTTATGGGAAAAGCCTTGGCCGGTGTTGCAAGATCTGCTAAAATCAAAAACATCCCAGTAATCGCACTCGGTGGATCAGTTACACAAGAAGCTTATCAAATGCACGACCTTGGTATTACAAGCATTTTTTCCATTATCAATCACCCAATCACACTGGAAGACGCTATGAAAGAAGACACAGCAAGAGACTTTGTAAAACACAATATAGAAGAGTTATTTAGACTTATTAAAGCCATAAAAAAATAGAGACAATTAAATTGTCTCTATTTTTTTGCATAATCTCCATATTTCGCTGCCAATACAATTGCTTCAATCATACTAATTGGATCTGCAATATTTTGTCCAGCTATATCAAATGCAGTACCATGATCTACTGAAGTTCTTAATAATGGCATCCCCAATGTAAGTGAAATTGTTCGATGAAAATCATATGTTTTTGTTGCAATATGTCCTTGATCATGGAACAACGAAAGCACAGCAGAGCAGTTCTCATTAAACCCTTTATAAAATACGCTATCAGCTGGAATTGGGCCAGAAACATCCAATCCCATCGCTTGACACTCTTCAATAGCCGGAATGATTTCCGTCATTTCTTCATCACCGAATAAACCATGTTCACCATTATGTGGGTTTAGTCCTGATACAATCAAAGTTCCTTTCACTTTCAGCTTATCCAATTCAATCAATGAACGTTTGATATAATCAACCAAGCGGTCTTTTTTTACCATATCAATCGCTTTTCTCAAAGATACATGACGTGATAAGAAAAACACGCGTAAACTATCAACTTCAAACATCGTAAGAGGATCTTCAACATTTGTTAATGATCCCAATATCTCAGTATGTCCAATAAAAGGTACGTTAGCAGCTTTTAAAGCTTCTTTATTGATTGGAGAAGTCGCAACAACATCAACTTCACCAGCATGAAACAATGCGACACCTTTTGCTATATAATCATATGCAGCTTGTCCAGCATTCGCTGATACTTTTCCATATGCAAAATCATTCATATCAATATTGTTCAAATCAATTAAATTGACAATTCCTTTTTCATAAACGCCATCTATAGTATGTTGAATACTATTGACTTTTAAATCAAAATTAAAATCTTTGATTACCATGTCAACAATTTTTTTATCCCCTATAACAACAGGGTGACACACATCATAAACTCGTTCATTTAAACAACTTTTTAATACTATTTCTGGGCCAATCCCAGCTACATCCCCTAAAGTAATCCCTACCACTGGTTTTTTCATCTTATTTCCCTACTTTCATATAATGATAAATATGCATGATCGCATCTTCTTCTCCAATTAGTCCACCTTTTGACACAATACGTAAGCCCTCAAAAGGACCTCCTAGTAATTGTGATTCAACTGTCAAAGGCATAATTTCACTATTCATACGAAGCCCGTAAGATTCCGCTGAACTTAAAAATTCTAAAGTCGTATCCCCACCACTAGTATAAACACAATGTGGTTTTTGGTGATAAACAAACTCAATAAACAATTGTGCAATACGCTTGTTGATCAAATTTGAAACATCCTCTGGTTGTTGATGTTCTTTACAATGTTTTTGTAATGATATTTTTTGATCACAAGACAAACTTGAAGTAGTAATTATGATAAAATCATTCTTAATTGTTAATAATTCTTGATACACTTTTTTTAAATACTCTTCATGCTCATCACTTAACACACTCAATACATCAAGTTCATAAACAAATGCTCCACGTTCACTTGCATAACGCATTTGTTTCAATGTTAATTGAGTAACACTCCCTATTAAACAATAAAACTTAAACTCTTCGTGTTCTTTCCAACTACGAGCGTAATAATATGTAAATGGTCCAGGATCGACTGTAACTATATCAAGTGACTGTTTCACAGCACTATCTGCAATACGTTTAATATCAGTATTCTCAACAGCGTCAACGACTACAATATCATATTTTTGATATGCTTCATGGAGCACTTGATCAAACATTTCACCACGAACAGTATCTAAATCAACATGTCCAATACTTCTCTTGGTCTGTTTTTGAATTAAACTTGTGACAATACTAGTATTCACAGGCATTTTTGGATCCTTTGCAACATCAGTTGTCTCTAGTAACTCACCGTTTACATATAAAGTATTATGTTTACATATTCTCCCTGAAGAAGGAAAACTAGCGACTACAATCGCCTTTTTCTCTTGAAAATGATCTAAAAAAGCATCTAATTCTCTTCCAAGATTTCCACGTAGAGTAGAATCCACACGTTTCGCATAAATTGCATCTTCTATAGGCAAATCAAAAAGCGTATTTTTGACTACTTGGTAAGCTTTCTCTTGATCAATTCCTCGACTGTTAGTACTAAATGCATAAACACTTTGTTTTCTTATTTCTTTCACTTCTGTATGGATAGACACACAGTCATACCCTAATGTTTTATGTAAAATCGCACTTGAATTCGCACCAGTCGTATCATCTGCGATGATAAATACATTTTTCATATTTTAACCCTTCTTTTCTACCTCTAGGTTACCCTTATAGTCCGTCACCACATAATCAACCTCTGATAAATTGAACACACGATGAATCGCTTTTTGATGAAACTTCGAACCATCTACAAGCAACACATTCATTGGTACATTTTTAATCATATATTTTTTCAACAATACTTTTTCCTCATTTGGCGTACAAACATTTAACTCATTATCGACCGAAGAAGCCGCCAAAAATGAAATATCAATATTTAAATTTTCTAAAAAGTCAATTGCTTCCGCACTATGAATACTTCCCGTATCACTTGATACAAGACCTCCTGGAATAAAAACACGAATACCAGCATTCGCTAAATGTGAAGCAATGCGCAAATCATTTGTTACAACCTGAACATCTTTTCTATCAATAAGGTATTTGGCAAGTTCAAATGTTGTTGTACCAGCATCTAGATAAATCACACTATTCTCAACAACATACGCTAATGCATCGTTTGCAATCTGTCTTTTTACTTCAATATTTTGTGTCTGTTTTTCTAAATAAGTCATCTCTTTAAACAGTACTTGAGGTAGCATAGCTCCTCCATGAGTACGTTGTAATAAGTCTTCTTCTTGTAACTTTTCCAAATCACGTCTTATTGTCATTTTTGAAACATGGAAATGCTTTGCCAAAAAATCAACAGATACACTTCCTTTTTTTGATATGATATCAAATATTTTCTTTTGTCTTGTATTTTCAAACATCATAATGCCCCCTTATCAACTTACTCACATTATAATATAGAAATCCTTAATTTAAAACACTTAAAACAAAACTGGACCCAAAGAATGCTTGAGTCCAGCTTTGGATTAATAATTTAAGCAATTCCACCGAAGAATAAATTGAAAATCAATACTGTAATAATACCAACAACCCAACTGACAGTCGTTGCTCCACTCCAGAATAGCATTTGTTTTTTTGGATCCTTCAATGTCAATGAACGATTGATTACATGGAAATAACTATCATTGAAATATGAGAAGAATAATCCCCCAATCATTGCTGATAATGCAGCAAAAACAGGGTTTACATCAAGTAAAGCGATGATTGGCGCAGAAATAGAAGCTGCAGTAATTAATGATACAGTTCCAGATCCTTGGATAAAGCGAACCAATGTCGCAATAATGAATGGCAATAATATTGCAGGAAGTCCCCATGTAGTAATAGCATCTGCGATACTATTTCCAACACCAGTAACTTTGATAACGTTACCTAATGCTCCACCAGCTCCTGTTACAAGTAAAATAATCCCAGCTGATCTGATTCCTGCGTCCATATAGTCCATTAATACAGATTTTTCAGTTTTTAATCCTAACCCGTAAATTGCGACCAAAGTACCTAATGATACTGATACAACAGGATTCCCAATAAATTCAATGAATTGAGGTGCTGTTCCAGCAGTATCCCAAACTTGTTTTACTAAGATAAAGAAAATAGGAATAAAGATTGGTGCAAATGACATCCATGCACTTGGCAATCCTTCTTTTTTCTCTAATTTTAAATCTACTAAATCAACATTTGCTACAGTTACTTTTTCAATAACACCTTCTTCATTAGGAATCAAAACGATATTTCTACCAACCCAACGAATATAAATAACAGCTGCAATAGTCATTGGAATACCTGTTAAGATACCCCAGAAGATCATTGTTCCAATTTCAACACCAAATGCTTCAGCCACAAATAATGGACCAGGTGTAGGTGGAACCAAAGTATGTGTTACTCCTAGACCGATTGCAAGAGCTCCTGCTAATACAAGTAAGTTCTTACGGGTTTTTTGTGAGATTGCTTTTGCGATTGGAAATAAGATGACAAACGCACTATCACAAAAAATCGGAATCGATACGATGAACCCAGTAACAGCAAGTGCTAGTTCTTCTCGACCTTTACCAAATAACTTGATAAATGAACGAGCCATTGTTTCCGCTGCTCCAGAAACTTCAAAAATTTTCCCCATAATGACACCAAGACCGATAATAATACCTATAGATCCTAATGTTCCACCAAATCCAGAAGTGATGATACCAGGAATTTGTCCTCCAGGCACTCCACCAACTATAGCCACAGTCATTGCAGCTAATAAAATACTTAAGAATGCATGTACTCTAGTCATTGTTACTAATACAATTAATAAAATAACACCAACTAATAAACCAATCAACATTCTTGTTGGGTCAATCTCGTCAACCCAAGTTGCTAACATAAAAAAATTAATCATTGTTCTCTCCTTCTCACTCTCTTAAAATGTGGGTTTTTGTTACTTATGAAAATATTACAACACAATCAAACATTTTGCAAGCGCTTTTTTAATTTTTTTTATTATTATTTCCGAGAATTGTATAATAACTATATGATATTTTTGTTTCTTTTTTATTGAATCTATCGGTTAGTTTGTGAAACGAACAAAATTTAGAACAAATATTCATTATTATTTTCATATAATTAGTAATACTGTGAAATGTATCCCCGACTAATTTAGTCTTCTAAAATCACATAATTTACGTTATAATAGGTTTAGTAACTAAGGAGGGGTCATGAATGCTTAATCTATATACACTACTACCACTACTCTTTTTATTAATATCATCTTTCTATTTTAACAAAAAGAAGCTTGATGAATCATTACCTTATATTTTAATGGTTTCTTTTTTTGAAGGAATCATTTCCTATTTTTTTGTATATCTAATATTCTTAGAAGGTTTCTTTGATAAATTTTATCAATACTTAATTATGTTTTTATTGATCGCAGTCATATCTTATATCTTCTTTCTAATAGAAAAAGATTTAGACAATGACATGGATCTTCAAATTGAGACAATTAAAAACAATCTAATTCTATATGCCATCACGATCGCACCATTTTATATATTTTTAACTGTTTTTCGTTTTGAAGGACCTTTTATACAAGTACTATATAGCGTTTTATCAACTTCATCTATCATCTTCATATATATATTTTTTCGCGAACCACTCAACTATTTCACAGAATCAATCTATTTATACTTTGCGGAAGCAACAGCAAACATCTTTTTACTTCTTTGGGGTGTCGTTGTCTTTCTTGTAATCACTTTTGCTTTGATTGATATCCCAGTGAATATAGTAAGACAACAGTTAAACCTATCAGACAACGTCCCTTATTTCTCATTCAATGATTTTCCAACAAATTTAGACAACAACTTTTCACAAGAAAAAGCCTTTCAATTCGAGCTCCCAGAAAACTTAGGAACGAATCTAGTTGATTACTATCTCGATGGAGATTTACTATATGTCTATTCAAATCAAGACGTACTATATACAATTGATGTCACAAAAGAAGAAATCATCTATTCAACAAAACTCGGAATCGTATCAGAAGATGGTGGCGTAACGTTTAATCAAATCACCAATATTTTCTTTGAAAGCAACGACCAACTATACATTCTATCTCGAAGTGGACTACATAAAATCAATCCAACAAATTATGAAATGATTTCAACTGATAAAACAACAAATACAAAGATTTTTTATCACAACGAAGAACCATTTCTATTAAAGACCCAAGGATCTGGTCTTTATCATATTTATCAAGTTGAAGATGATGAAATTGTATTATATGAAGAGATAGAAAGAGACAGCGAAAACAACTTTACAAGTTTTACTGTGATTAGTTCAACTTTATTTAAAATTGATGGTGACATCTATATAGATTATTTTGATGACGAATATTCGTTTCAGTTTGTCAATTCTTCTCCTTTATATGATAAAGAGAATCATTTGATGTATTACTCATACTATGAAAATCAAACAAGTACCGTTTACATCCAAGCTATATCTCAAACCATTGTAAATGAAAAAACATTAAGAAAATTACACAATACTTATGGAATCATCGTTGATGAACATGTGTTTTACGTCGAACCACCAGAACAGAGTATTGGTCGTATTGAAATCACCAACCCTACGTTCCAGATTGACAGCATCATCAATCACCGTAAAAACACAAGGTTTTGGGTCGCAAATCAATACCATAATTCTTATATCATAAATTATCTAGCAATTGACAATGAACTAACCTATCTACAAGTTGAACAAAACAATCATAAAACATTACTAACTTTAGAAGTGATCAAAGAATTAGAAACAGGACTTTCACTTCCATTTTATTCATTTTATGGACTATTCAATTTTATTCCAGTCCTCGTATTCTTATTTATTCCAATGAGCAATTATCGCACAGAGATTACATTTATAGGATTTGACCAACTCCTTAAAAAGAAAAAAGAATAACCCTAAAACATCATCCTACAAAATAGGATGATGTTTTTTTATTCAAAAGTGACAATCTTGTCATGAAAAGTATTGACAAACAATATAAAACCCTATACACTATAAATATGACAACCTTGTCACAGGAGGTAAAAAAAATGCCAACATCAACATTTAACAACCTAAATAAAGCAAAACAAAAAAGAATCTTCCAAGCAGCTCTTGATGAGTTTGCTCGCGCAGACTATGAACATGCAAAACTATCACACATCATAAAGCAAGCAAACATTCCAAGAGGTAGTTTTTATCAATATTTTGAAGATAAGTACGACTTATATAGTTACCTTATCAATCAAATCGGTCAAGATAAGTTATCTTACATGTCTGACACATTGAAGAACCCAAATAATGTGACTTTCTTACAATGGTTTAAAGAAATTTATAAAGTCGGAATTAGGTTTGCCTTAGATAATCCAAAATATGTTCAAATTAGTGCTCATCTCCTTACGAAAAAAGGAGAGATTTACAATAAAGTAATGAAAGGCAATATTGATATAGCATTAGATATGTATCAATCGATGATCAAAAAAGATCAAGAACTAGGGATCATTAAAAAAGAAATCAATGCAAGATTGCTTGCCAAACTTGTTCTTGATATGACACTCAATGTATCAACAGAAAGTCTAAGTTCAACGGATGGTACATTCAACTTAGAAGAAATGAATAAACAAATAGATCAAATTATCTCAATATTCGAGAAAGGTATTACAAAAGGTGAATAGTATGTTCAGTGTAAAAGATTTATATTACCGCTATCCAAAGCAAGATAAAGATGTCATTAACGGTATCAGTTTCGATATCAAAGAAGGTGAAATATTTGGTTTTTTAGGACCTAGTGGCGCAGGAAAAAGTACGACCCAGAAAATCATGATTAAAATCTTAGAAGATTTTCGAGGAACCATTTCTTATAACGGGAAAAGCATCACTGAGTTCAACGATGATTTTTATGAAGACATTGGTGTTAGTTTTGAAATGCCAATTCACTTCTCAAAAATGACTGCCCTAGAAAATGTGCAATTTTTCATGAAACTCTACAAACGTAACGCTGATATTGAAACCTTGATGAAACGTGTAGGATTATGGGAAGACAAAGACAAGATGGTCGGAGAATTTTCAAAAGGAATGAAAATACGCTTAAATATTGTGCGCGCATTGCTGAATGAACCAACAATGTTGTTTTTAGATGAACCTACCAACGGGTTAGATCCAACCAACGCTAAAATCTTAAAAGATATGATACACGAATTCAAACAACAAGGTGGAACAGTCTTTATTACTTCTCATATTATGGCTGATATTGATCAACTATGTGATCGAGTAGCCTTTATTGTTCATGGTGAAATCAAAGAAATAGATTCGCCAAGAAATTTAAAAATCAAATATGGTAAACGTTCTATGACGCTAGAATACAAAGAAAACAATCATACAGTGACCAAAGAATATCCACTTGATGGGATAGGACAAAACAAGGAATTTCTAGAACTCTTACAAACAAAAGACATTGAAACCTTACATACAGGGGAAACGACACTTGAAGATATTTTCATTAAGGTTACTGGGGTGAAACTCCATGATGAAAAGTAGACTTGTCGTTTTAATCCTAGGCGAATTAAATCGTTTAAATAAATACAATGTATTTTCGATTAGTATCTTAGTTGCCTTTATTTGGGGAACCATATTATTCTTCTTAGATGAAGCCTTACTCGGTTCACTATTACCATTTGTTTTACTCATCGATGCGACCTTGATGGGCGTCATCTATATCGGTGCAGTAACCCATTTTGAAAAAACCGAGTCAACCATTTCTACTTTACTAGTTACACCAATCAAAAATAGCGAACTCGTATTGTCCAAAGTCATCGCTAATATTTTACACAATCTATTTTCAGCAACATTGATTATCCTCGTCTTCATCTTTCTAAAAGATGTTGATATCAATCTATTATTAATTTATTTAGCACTTATTTCCTCAACTGCGTTTTTCACAATCGGAGGATTATGTTTAAGTTATTACCAAAAAGACTTTACAACGATGCTTGTGAATATTATGGTCATTTCATTTGTATTATTGATTCCCTCTGCACTCTATCTATTTGGTGTTTTAACTTCTCCTGCATGGGATTATATTTTACTAATCAATCCGATACAAGCAGCACAAGAAATCATTATGGGCGCATTTTCTGGTTATGAATATACTTACAAGTATTTTGTCTCACTTGCCTATATGATTGTTGGTTCTATATTACTATATCAATTTTTTGCGCTTCCTAAATTTCAAGACTATGCCGTCAAACAAAGTGGGGTGTAAGCAATGATTCTAACAATTCTTAAAGCCGAACTAAGAAACATGCGTAGAGATCCTATGTATATCTTCTTTGCTTTTTATCCTGTGATATTAGGAACCATTGGTTACTTTTTAATTCCTTACATCGAAGAACAATCTCCTGGTACACCTTGGGCCAATATCCTCGCAATGTTGTTTATCATCTTAACCGGCTATATTTTTGGGGCCCTAACTGCATTCACATTACTAGATGATAAAGATGATAATGTACTAATGAGTTTAAAAATCACCCCAATTAGTGTGAAATATTATGTCATCATCAAATTGGCCATTAGTTTCATCTTTGGCTTCATCGCTACACTCGCAATCATCTATGGTACAGGGTTCTTAAGCAACACTTCCTTTTTAGTCATATTCTTGATTGGGATTGTTGGGGCAATACAAGGACCAGGTGTTGCGTTAATCGTCAATAGTTTCTCAGAAAACAAAGTCGAAGGTTTCGTCATCATGAAACTCTCAGGTTTAATCATTATTTTCCCCGTCATCGCCTTCTTTGTGAGTGGATTCATTCAAAACTTACTAGGGATTGCCCCAGGATACTGGGCAGCGAGAATCATAGAATTAGAACTAGTACCTACTGAGGAAGGAAGCGTCTTACTCACATTCATCTTTGGTGTTCTTTACAATATGGTTGCGCTATACTTACTCATGAAATTGTATACAAAAAAATCTAATATATAGGAGGGTTTATGGAAACTTTAAGCATCATTTTAATCATTTATGGAATTTTGTGTATCATCATTGGTCTATTAAAACCACCGTTTATTTGGAACTCAAAAAAATTACAGATCATGCAAAAAATGTTAAAAAGCAGTAGAAATCTTCAAATTTTTATCCTCTTATGGGGCGCAACTGCATTAATTATAGGTTTATTAATTTAAAAAATACTTACCCTTTTTCTGGGTAAGTATTTTTCTTTTCCATCATTCTTTTACGTTCTAAATCACGTTTCTTATGATAACGATTCAATTTTAATACTTTTTGATAAGATGCAAATCTTTCGATTGTTAATATCCCATCTTCTATTGCTTCTAGCACATGACATCCCGGCTCATTTTCATGTTTACAATCACGAAATTTACATTCATCAGCAAGCGCAATTACTTCTTCAAATGCATCATCTAAATCCTCAACAAAATGGCTTTCAACAACACGGATACCAGGTGTATCAATTACAGTTCCACCTTGAGGGAGATGAATCAATTCACGGTGTGTTGTTGTATGTCTACCTTGCGCATCGCTATCTCTTACTTCGTTTACTTTTAACCGATCTTCTTTTAAAAGGCGATTGATTAGTGAAGATTTTCCCACTCCACTACTACCGATAAATACTGCCGTCTTTTGTCCTATTCGTTGTTCTAAATTTTCAATGTCTGCTTCATGATAAATCGACATTGTCATAATTTCTTCTTTATACACATTATTGACTCGCTGAACAAACGAATCTTCCTTTGTTGTGACATCTTTTTTCGTCAACAGGATGACTACTTCTGCATCAACATCATAAGTTAATGACATAAAATTGCTTAATTTCTTCATATTGAAATCTTCATCCATCGCCATACACACAAATATGATGTCGATGTTTGACGCCAACACTTGTGCTTCATTTGTCAAAGAGACGCCGGAACGTCTTAAGACATTTTTTCTCTTTTTTACTCGTTCAATGATGCCTTTCGTTTCGTCAATTTGTCGAAACAACACCACGTCACCAACAACAGGATAATCACTCTTATCTACTGTGATGTACTCAAATCTTCCTGCGATTGTCAAATCAACACTATTTCCTTCATATTCACCGACATATTGTGTACGATGAACCAAAGAAATTATTGCTTGTTTTAAAATTTCATTACTTTGTTTACTCGTTTTCATCTTTTCTCCTTATAAATACAAAACCATCATTTATAAGTCATCAAGCAAACAAAAAGGCCCACAAAATAGGGCCTATAAATATCGTATTGAATAGACTATTTTGCTTGATGACTCCTATGTACTTTTCTCATATTATTGACAATTTTCATAATCATCACCAAACCTTTCTTTTTTCACTCTATACATATCATACTAAATAAGCAATATGATGTCAATCTCATTTAGAAATCCTTTATTACAATACTATTTAGATTTATGTATAATTCGTTTCCAAACGGACGATAAAATTTGTTTTGCTTCTTCCATTGCTTCCATATATGCTTCTAATGCACTATTTGGTATATTTCCCATAATAAACACCCTTTCTTTTATGTTTTCAATCGTATTATACACAATGAAAAAATAATGTAAACCGATATATTTATGAACACGTTTTCTTTTTTATGTAGCCCTTTACATATCGTTTCTCTATTTTAGAAATATTGAAATAATATCAATTTATATGCTATACTATTTTTGAGAATATAAATAGAGGTGGTCACATGAAAAAGTCAAGAAATGCATTAGGAATCATTGTTTTGATTATTGCTGGTATTATTTTTGGAGCAGAATATTTTCTTAATGTGAATTTAATCACAAAATTTATTATTGATGATCAAAATGCACCTGAAATTACGATTGGTGATCTACCATCAAAAGTCGTCATCAACACACCTTATACAATTAATGAAGATGAAATTACTTGTGAGGATGACCATGATCGCTTTTGTGAAGTGGATATAGATGGTCAAGTTGATACAAGCATTGTTGGGGAATACACCATTATTATTAGCGCAACTGACTCTTCAGGCAATGAAGAAATAATCAACTTTATTGTCGAAGTTGTTGAAGGTTTTGATGGATCATTTTACATTCCTACTGGCTATTATAGCGATATTGAGGGATTAACGGGTGAAGCACTTAAAGATGCCTTAAATGATATTATTACTGGACATACAGAGTATCCATATACCGATGATGATACTGATGTGTGGGATATCTTAAGAGATGCAGATGAAGATCCTGATAATCCAAATAATGTCATGACATTTTATAGTGGAATATCATTGCCTAAAGATTGTCAAGACACAAACACACCACCTGAATTCTGTACCATGGAAATCAACGGTGAGATGGATACTTATGAGTGGAATCGTGAACATATTTGGAGCAAATCACGTGGAGATTTCTCAAACGCTAGTGACTTAGGAGCATATACAGATACACATCACTTAGTTGCTGCTGAACGTACGATGAATTCAATCAAAAATAACCGTATGTATGAAGATTGCCATGATGGTGATGATACCAACATAGAAGATCGAGGATACGGAAACTACACTTGTAATGAATGGTCTTTTGAACCAAGAGACGAAGTGAAAGGCGATGTCGCAAGAATGATTTTCTACATGGCGGTTCGATATGAAGGTGAAGAAGGCGACCTCGTAGACTTAGAAGTCATCAATGACGCGCTTGAAGACCGAGATTCAAAACTCCCATTCTATGGAGATTTAGACGACTTACTGAGATGGCATTTAGAAGACCCTGTATCAGAATGGGAAATCCTAAGAAACCAAACCATTTATGAATACCAAGGAAATCGAAATCCTTTCATTGATCTACCTGAACTTGTTGAAATGATTTGGGGAACATCTGAAGATTATAATTAAAAAAATGACCGAATACACTTAAGTATTCGGTCATTTTCTATTTTATTAGTGGTCTTACTTCTTTTCCTAAGAGTTCAATAGTCTTTAATACTTTATCATGATCCATATACCCTACTGGTACATGCATTGTAAAACGGTGAATACCCAAATGTTCTTTTAAGTAATTGATTTTTTTCGCAACATAAACAGGATCACCAACATACAAAGCTCCATCCATACTCAACGCATGGCTGTATGTACTTTTGTTGTATGGCCCCCATCCACGTTCAATACCAATTTTCGTCATCAACTGTTCAACCGATGGGTAATACTCTTTCACAGCTTGATCATAGTCTTCCGCAATATATCCATGTGAATGAATACTAATAAACATATCCTCTTCTTTATATCCATTTGCGAAATAATGTTTCTTATATAAATCAATCAATGCTTTAAAACGCAATGGTTCTCCACCTATAATCGCTAAAAAGAGTGGTAACCCATATTTCGCAGCGCGAATCACACTAGCTGGTGTTCCACCAACAGCAACACTTACTGGTATTTTCTTTTTGTTTCTCGGATATACTCCGATATGATCAATGTCCGCTCTTAATTTACCTTTAAAATCAACAAATTCATTGTCTCTTATCTTCACAAGCAAATCGAGTTTCTCCTCAAATAGTTGATCATAATCTTCTAAATCATATCCAAAAAGTGGAAAAGACTCCACAAAGGATCCTCTACCAGCCATAATTTCGGCTCTTCCATTGCTAATTGCCTGTAAAGTCGCAAAATTTTGATACACACGAACGGGATCATCACTACTCAAAACAGTGACCGCACTACCAAGTTTAATATTTTTTGTTTTACTCGCTCCTGCGGCCAACACCATATGTGGTGCAGAAACTGCAAAATCTTCTCGATGATGTTCACCAATACCAAAATAATCTAACCCTACTTCATCAGCCAACACTATTTCATCTAACAACAAGCGAATACGTTCATCATAACTTAACGTTTTCCCTGTATTAGGATTTGGCATGACTTCACCAAAGGTTGTAATACCTAGTTCAAATTTCATTTTATCAACATCCTTTTTTATTAGAGGAAAAAAGAATGAAACCAATCATTCTTTTATTTATATAATTTTAGCGCAACCAAATCTTCGTATCCTTCAGTAAAATATGCGTTATTGGTCTCAATCATATAATTATATACCTTCTTGACATATTCTAAATCTTCAACTATCTCTACTTTTAACACATCATAATCCTTTGATTCAATATCAAATGAAACTTCTAATTCCTTATTATTTTGTGCATAAGGAACCTTTGTTGATTCTTTTTTTGATAATACAACAACATCACCATCATAAACTACATAATGCATCAAATCTGTTTTCTCATCATGCGAAAACTTAATCAAACATCTTTTATTCATCGTTTCATCTCCCATTTATACTGTATATAATTATTATACAAACTAATTACCAAAGAATGAAAAGAAATACAACATTATTACCACTTATTGCGAACAACTTCCGCAAATCCCAGTAAATCCTTCACCTCAATAACACGTCCATCATCTAACACTGCTGTTCCTGTAAAGTGTCCAAATACTTGATGTTGATCACTCATGATTACAAGTAAAGACGTTTTATCTTTACGATCTATCACTGGTGTGAACTTCATCTCAAAACGATCATCATTCGATGTAAATATCCAAGGTTTTAAGAAATCATATTCCCCATCTTTCTTTGGTATTTCAAAAGTAACGTGATCTAGTTTATGAGCCTTTCCATCATAGAAAATCATATTTTCAGTAGCCGAAGAGGTATCACCAAACCCATACCCTAAATTGAACCCAAACTTAACACTCTTAACAAGACCCGAAGCAGAAGCCCAATACCATGTATTATCATAAGTCCAAACACCACGTCCAAAATCTAACGTACCAAACCCACTATTAAAATCATATGTAACACCATCAAACAAAACTTCACCAGAAGCATCCATACAATTAATTTTTTGATTATAATAAAATGCTTTTTTATTCTTCTCAAAAGGTGTTGCGATGACCATCGATTCTTTGGGGATGTTTCTTAAGGTAATATGCGCAGTCAAATCTTTCCCTTTTTCAAAGTCTTTTATCTCACACCAAATGACCGTATGGTCCCCATGATTTAAATATGATAAGGCCATCTTTTTATTCTTAAAATATACATCCCCTACTTTTGAGGATGACGGTAATTTCATATTTCCTAAAGGCATGAATTTCATGACACTAGACGTTTTATACCAACGCTCTTTAAAATGCAACAGTGAAACACTCACAAAACCCATATAACCGTTATCAGCGATGGTGAAAGCAATACCTATATCATCCTTCACGACAATATAATAATCCCATTCTTTGATTCGTAATTTTGAAGCTTTGATATCTTCTCTACGATATTCTAATAACATCTCTTTTGCATAACCAGGTGTCTTAAGACGCCCTTTCTCATCAAGTAGTAATCCTTTTTCTTTTATCTCATTTTGCATATGAATCACTCCTTTTCACCATTATACCATGAAAAGCATTTTCTAAATTAGCAATCAATAATCGACTTAGGTAAATAGAAAATTTATTTATCTAAGGGATATCACTTGAGATATTATTACAATCTTGTATAGTAAACATATCAAGGAGATGATATGATGAGTTTAATTAAAATGAAAGAATTAAAAGGTGAAATCAATAAAAAAGGTGTTCTTATGAAAACCTTAGTTGATCACCAAAACGCCACTGTTAGAAACTTGATCTTAAAAATTGATCAAGTCATTCCACCTCATGAAGTTCCAGTAGATGTATTTTTCTACATCATCAGCGGAAAAGGATCTATCCAAATAGGAAATACAAAAATGGATGTAGAAGAACAAGACATCGTTGTTTGTCCACCGAATACACCAATGAGTGTCTTCGCAGATAAAGGTGAAGAATTGTCATTCTTAAATGTGAAAACACCTAAATTACAATAACACACAAAATGACATTCTCTTTTTTAAAAAATCGATCACTACACAGCTGTAGTGATCGATTTTAGTTATTAAAATGTAATTTCAAAACCAGGGTATCTTTTTGTATCTTTCATATCCTCTTTATCAATATGATCAATATCCCCAGGTGAGGCCCTTTTTATATATCCAATAAAACGATTAAGTGTATCTTCTTTTCCTTGCACAACACACTCTACTGAGCCATCAGATTTGTTTCTTACATATCC
>DFNN01000112.1:0-1805 GCA_002376065.1 Caryophanales bacterium UBA3566 | reverse complement strand
ACAATTCCAGTTATCGTTAATAAGAATGTTTGATTGTTTTCCATATACATCACTCCACTTCACTATCAATTATATGATATATTACTAAATTATTCAAAACGTTCACAAGCATACTAAACAAAAACAAATGAATATGCTATGATAATACTATACAAATATTCAAAGGAGGATTCCATGGATAATAATCAAAACTATTTTTTTAATCAAGAAAATGAGCAACCTTATTTCAAAATACCAAACAATAAAATTCATTCTATTCAAATTGAATTACTTAACGAATATTACAAATTAAACACACATGATGAATCTTACTTTCTCATCAAAGGAAACACACTATCTGAAAAAGACTATGAACTCATAGTGAAACCAAACACACTGATTTTCAAAAGGAATGATCAGCATACGATTTCCCATGAGCCCTATGGAGAAGGTCAAGAATTATCCATTTTTCTACCCAAAAATGTACTCCTTAGAGAATTTCACTTTTCATCTAAGACTGGTGAAGGAACCCTATCAAACGTTGATGCTGATCAAATAAACATATCAATCATTTCTGGTGAACTATCACTAGATCATATTGAAGCATCCAACTTTTCTTTACAAACAACTTCAGGCGAAGTCAATCTTACACATCTATCTTCATCAAACGCAACCTTCAAAACAACAACTGCTGATATAGAACTATCACACATCAATATCAAAAACGCTATAAAATGTATCTCAGTAGAAGGAGATATAGATATTGAAGATGGGTTTGCACAAGAACTATTCTTTCAAACAGAGAGTGGTGATTTTGATGGGAAAGAATTTTATCCTAATACGATTAGTTTTGAATCAATTGATGGTGATTTAGACATCAAAAATAAAAAGAAAGAACACGATATCATCATCAAAAGCAAACAAACCATTGAAGGCGAAATCAATATAAAATAATGAAGTCAGTGACTTCATTATTTTTTATACCAACACCGCAATTGAATTATACAAATTAAGCCCAATCAAAAACAAAACTGTTCCTTGAAATATCTTCATAACGACCTTATTTGATACATCAACAGATATCCGAGATCCCAAGTAACCACCCATCAATCCACCAGTAATCATAATCAGTACAACACTGACATCCAACTCGAACAACACACCCGTGAAACCAATAAATATGATTTTACTCAACTGCGCAAAAAAGATGATGAAGATAGAATGTATCGCAGCTTCTTTCGCATTAAGTGCCATCACAAGCATTAAAATCATTACATTGATAGGTCCGCCACCTATTCCTAAAAAGGAAGCCACAAAACCAAGCACTACCCCTAATAATCCTAAAACAATATAATTTTTTACATCATAATCTGGGAATCGGTCTTTATTAAGTGTATATACATAGATAACAATCATTAAAACAAGTAAAATCAATGATTGGATTAGTTTTAATGAATCCTCTCCAATTTTAAGGATCACAAAGTCAAAAATGAAAATACCTAGCACACCACCAAAAATAGATCCTAAAGATAAAATAGAAATACGCACTAATTTTAATGAAATACCCGCTTTTAATCGACGATATAATGTCATGATACTCATAGAAAACACGGTAATACTAGAAAGTGCTCCAATAATTCTTATGCGTCACGTCCATAAAAATCTAACACTGGTTTGATGATGACACCACCACCAAGTCCAGCAATACTACCCAATATTGTCGCTATAACTGCAATCAAAAAATACACAATTAAATACAAAATATCACAACCATTCTTTCTTATAAACATGTTTTATTATAGAACAAATTGAAGATTTGTCAAACA
>DFNN01000009.1:8865-10733 GCA_002376065.1 Caryophanales bacterium UBA3566 | reverse complement strand
TTTTGAATTGTTCTGACAGTACACATTCTTTGCTCAGCTAACTTTTTTGTGGTTGTTTTGATTTGGTCTGTTGCATCAAAAAACTTCCTTAAATCCACAAAGAAGTCAGTAGCACCTTTAGAAATGCCACCTTCTTTCAGTTCTTTCTTCAGATAAAAATCTTCATCAGTTTGGATAAACATGTCACCACCTCTTTTCTGTTCCAGTTTCTGGCAGATGCAACGAACTAGGATAATTCACTGCATCTAGCAAAAAAAGGAGGATTGTTATGGATTTTCAATGTGCTCTTTGATTTCTTCTTTCATCAAACAATACCCATTGTTCCAATATCGTATTATGGTATAATGAAGTAAACACACTTAACATAACCAACACGAAAGGAGGAACATTTTATTAAGAAAAAGGTAATCACTATAGCAAGTTTTTTGATTATTTGCAGTCTAGGTTTCATGGCTTTTTTGAGTAAAACAGTCGATACAACACCACCTGTTATACACGGCAGTTCGTATCTTCTAACCCAAGAAGAAGCCGATAACATGACTCAAGAAGAAATCAAAGAACACATTGATAGTAAAGAATAATTAACATAGATATGAAGATAGAAACTCAATCTTTATATCTTTTTTTTGATATTTCATTTGATTGTTGTTGGAATATATACTTTAAGCCGATAAGTGTATTAGCAAGTACAACGATATAGAGAAACATAAATATATAGAAGTAAATCGCTTTTATTGGATTAGAGGATTGAATAATATTTAGAAATCCTAATATCATTATTGTCCAGGTAAGAATAACCAGGAATAATATAAATAATTTTTTATGCATGTTTATTCTTCCTTTCCTGATATTCACTCATCTCAAATTTTCCATTAAGCCAATCAAGTGCATCTTGCATATTGTCGAATTCTTCAGTCCAGGCATCACCAGTTGAATTATCTACTGCTACAAAACTATTTTCATCTACTGTAAGGAACTTACCAATTATGTCTTTATCTGGTGAATGTGAGTCAAAGGTTTCAATAATATTTGATATTACTTCTTTAACTACTAAATGAATCATCTTGTTCACCATCTTTCATAGACTCAAGTAAGTTGATCGCTTTTTGTTTTGAATTAATTCCCTCAGTTTTAAGAATTTCTAACAGTTGATTAATATCACTAGATTTAAAAGCAAGTTCTGGACCACTACACATACAGCATTTATCATCAGGATATCTTTCACATTCTTTTTCAACTTTCTTTGTGAATGGATTAATACAAACAAGTCTAACCTTCATTACTATCTAACCTCACTAACTTGGTTTGATTCAATAATGATTTTAACTTTAGTATAGTTGTAATATTCCAGATAAAATGGTAGTTCCATATCATGAAGAATGTCATTGATTCCGTTGATTTCATTTTTAATATTTGGTTGTGATCCATTGGCCAATAAAGCAGCAGCTAGATAGAAAACTTCGCTTTTATCTTTGTTTACTTTTACTATGTCACACAAATATTTGATTTTATCGAGTCTTAGTTTGCTCATAATTAACCCCTTTTCGATTGTAAAATTTAAATAGTATTTCAGCTAACTCATAACTTATTGGTACCCCAGGAGCAAATTTTTCAGTTGCTCCATTTTCTTTTGTAGGACATAGGTACTCTTTTATATTTTCTCTATTGGTTCGGTAAAAACCATTAGCANNTATCTTTCACATTCTTTTTCAATTTTCTTTGTGAATGGATTGATACAAACAAGTCTAGTATTCATCATTTTCTAACCTCGCTAACATTGTTTGAATCAATAATAATCTTAACTTTTGTATAGTTGTAATATTCTAGATAAAATGGTAGTTTCATGTCATGAAGAATGTCATTGATTC
>DFNN01000009.1:0-8745 GCA_002376065.1 Caryophanales bacterium UBA3566 | reverse complement strand
GACATCATTACCGGTTGCTTTTCGATTGTAAAATTTAAATAGTATTTCAGCCAACTCATAACTTATTGGTACCCCTGGAGCAAATTTTTCAGTTGCTCCATTTTCCTTTGTAGGACATAGGTACTCTTTTATATTTTCTCTATCGGTTCGGTAAAAACCATTAGCACGATTATATTTGACTTCACATTTGAACTCTTTAGCCAATGCTTCACAAACATCTTTAATACTCGGAGGTTTAAGAGCATTTAGGATAAGTGTAAACTCATTTTCTAGATCACTTAAATTGTTATCATTATTAGCTAAATCATTGTATCTGAGATCTATTTTCAGTAGTGCCTGTATCTCCTTGGTCTCATCAGAAGTTACACATGCACTACAAACATTTTCATCAACCCATGAACAAGGTGGATGGCATGCATCTAGATCAGTACAACCACATACTATACATTTTCTTTCAGTTGTGGTCATTTTCATTCTCCTTAAGTAAGTGCTGATCTTCATAGATGTTTCCAACTACTTCAAGAAAGTTACTGTCAATATGAGAAAAATTCAAACTAACAACTGATGTGTTGAGTGCAAACATGGCATCTTCTTTATCCCACTCTACAACATAAAGAACTTCATCGTCTGAAACTATATAACCTTCGAAAATCTCAGTTCCGAAATAGTCATACTTTCCTGTGCTTCTTAATAAAATAACATCATTGAAGTTTCTTTTGACTTCAGCATAACAATTCTCATTCTCATCAATAAAAGCTAGTTGACAAGTTTTGTTTGAATAATCGAGGTAACCAATACTGTTATAGAGAACTTTCTTTACTTTGTCGTAACCTCTAAACTTCATCATTTCTGTTTCCATAATTCTTTTAACCCCTTTTCGTTTTATTTGGTAACCCTGGATGAATACGATCTTGAGAGAGAGTAAATCATCCAGGAATTACTAGTTAGTTTGATAATGATAAATCTTTTCTTAACTTTACTTGTGATCCTTTAGCATTAGAATCTTCATATAGTTCAACTTCATCGTAATATAGAGGTTCACAATCTATACAACGATTACGCCATGCAAACCAGTATTTCTTTGTTGGTAAAGGCTTGTATTGAAAATATCGTTCATTCTTGTGAATTTCTTGGCCACACTTTTCACAAGTGTAGTTTTTCATGGCCACACGCTCAAATTTTTTGGTAATTTTTCCTTTTTGTGAATCTTGATGTTGCTCATTCATAAAATCTTTAAAAGAATATGAATTTTTGTTTTCTACGCTATTATTCGAAAAGATAAAGTCATCGAATTCAATATTGTTTATTTTCATCGTGGTTCATCTTCAGCAAGAATTCGATGATTAAATAGAAGGTACTACTTTTTTTAGTTTCTTGTTTTACTGAACTTTTGTCTTGAGTAATGTCGTTTTCTAGTATTGAGTTCATGTTTGATATCATCCCTTATTCTTTTTCGTATTCTAGCGTATGATAAAACAAAAAGAAGAAACCAACTCTTGTATCTAGATAGATCCAGTTCATTTCTTCTTATAGTTCCATCTAGATATTGTTCAAACTCTCTGATTGATTGTTTATCAATTCTTTCTACAAGTGATGGCATAAATAAAAACCCCTTTTCTTGTTATTGATTCAGGGATTGGAACAAGAGGGGTTAATCAACTTGTATCCAATCACTCAATCAATAATATGCGAAAACTACATATATATTGTAATTATATGCGAAAAAAGATTTTAAGTCAATGCTGTTTTCGCATTTTTATCTTATTTTCGCATTTTATATATACTTTTATAGTATAAAGTGTAAAATGAAAGTAAATAAAGAAAATAGGTATAAGAAGGTATAAATATGAAGAGATTACGTGAAATAAGAATTGAACGTGGAGTTAAACAAAGTGATATTGCCAAGCATCTAAATGTTAAGCAAGGCACTTACTCACGATATGAACGTGGTGAAAATAAAATTGACCCTGAAACATTACAAAAAATCTGCAAATATTTGAATATATCTGCAGACTATTTGCTTGGTAACATTGATGTACCTTTATCCCTTCATGACATGTCACTAATCAAAGACTTGGAAAGTGGAAAAGCGGATCAAGATTTAATTAATGAGTATGAATTAATGATAGGAGATAAACCAGCATCAGAAGAAGAAATGAAAATTCTCCTTAAAATGATGAAGAATTTACTAAAAGATTAGTTTTCTTCTCATCAATAAATACCAGATGATAAAGGAAGCATTTGTTTTTTTCTTCCTTTTCATTTTTATCACCCAGTAAAAATTATCATATTATTATCAAACATAAACAAGGGCGTATATGACCTAATTTCATTTTTGGTCAACACATTTATGAGAGGTGTTCTATGAAATTTAATCAGGATATCATTAAATATTTATTAACTGTTATAGAAAAGCAAATTTATTGGGATCAAGAAAACAAGTATATTGAAGACCATAAATCGCATTCTGATTTGATACAGGAGCAAAGTATCAGTAAAAGTAATTATAGTTATAATGAGTTAGCATATCATCTTCAACTTATGTTTGAAGAAGGGTTATTAATTGCTGAGTATGAAAATCTTAGTTCTACTGATAGGACTTACTCAAACTCTTACCAAACAAGTATTGGCGCCATGTCGCCTTCTATAGGCAAAGGACAATATCCAACTAGGGTAAGAGGTGAAGAAAAAACTTATAGGTTCATAGGAAGAGAGACTAGATTACATACCAAGAATGATGAGGATTGTATTACTCACAATGTTTTAGGTTTATCTTCAAAAGGACAAGATACATTGGCCGCTCTGAATAGCAGTGAATTTATTGCGAAAACATCTAAAGTTGTTAAACAGGTCGGCTTTAACACATTGAATGCACTTGTTACAGCTGGAATTTCATATGTAGTCACAAAGTATACCTAGAGGACTATTTTCAGTTATAATTAAAATAAATTTTTTCAATTAGAAATTAATGACATTTATCTCTTCTCACAGTATATTGTGATTGGAGGTGATAAGATGTATAAATATATAAAGTATGATGAATGGGTAAGTGATCATAAGATTATTTGTTTTGTTGATTTTCTTACTGATCAAGAGCAAAATGGATCTAGTGTTCACATATCATTTGATAAGTTTCTTGAAATGCCCGGTATTCTTTTCAAACTCTATTTCATTGAAAACTATATATGGAACGAGATTATCAGCGATTTCGAAATATATAGAAATTTTATTAATCGAGTTGAACTATGTTATCGAAGTAGAAAAAATAAAAATTGAACTTATATGTAGGAGGATAATTGTGAAACTAGTTTTGGACAAAGAGTTTAATGTGAATGTCAAATCAGACCATATTTACAAATCCAGTAATTTGGATAATCACTATGTTCTATCAGATATTGCTAGAATTAATATCTTTGTAGGTAAGAACAATAGTGGAAAATCGAGACTACTTCGGGGAATTTACTCTAATTATATTGAATCAAGTATAAATTTATTATCTGAGGATGAGATTATAGACAAGTTAGATAACGAGAGTAAAGATACCGTAAATAAAATTTATAGAGCATTGAGAAAAAATCATAATGTTTTCACTAGTTCTTTCGTAGTAGATTATGGAAATCTACGTGAAAATCAAATATTAGACGCGTGTAATAGTGGTAAGTTACGTAATGATATTGAAAGAGAGATAATGCTCCAGTCAATTAGGAAGCCAAAAGTACTTGAACAAAGCATTATTGAAATTATGCTTGAAAAAGAAGAATTTAGTAAATTAGGGATTTCAGTGTTTTTTCCTACACAACGATCACTTAGAAACCCAATAGATTTTCAAAATTCAATTTTTCTATCTAAACAAAGTAAGTATAATGATATACCATTTAAGTTGCTTCAAGAAGCATACGTTAAGAATATTTCACATATTACTGTTGATTATGATAATATTTTCAAACATAAAGTAGTCGATGAATATTTTAAGTCTAATAAGTACTTCACTACCCTATCTATGATGAACAAGGTTAATATGGAAGAAATGATTTACAGTGGTAGATCTATGGGATTATACGATAGAACTAAATCGATTATTACAGGACTTGATTTTTATGACTTATTTAAGACTAGGTTATTAGGTAATTTGGAAGATAGAGAAACCATTAGAGAATATGAAGACTTTCTTAAACAAAACTTCCTACATGAGAAGTGCTCAATAATTCCAAATGAACGCGAGAGAAAGATATATATAAAAATAGGTGATAGCGAAGAGCGAGAAGTTTCACAAATAGGAGATGGATTGCAACAAATAATAATTATCACTTTTCCACTTTTCTTGCGTAGAGAAACACCTCAACTTGTTTTTATTGAAGAACCTGAGTTATATATGCATCCAGGAATGCAAGTTCAATTAATTGAGGCTTTACTTGATTTTAAAGCTTTTTCAAAAATGGTTTTCTTTCTGACTACACATTCGAATCACTTTCTTGATTCTGTTTTAAGATATGAAGATGTTTCACTGTTTAGAGTTTCAGCTAACAATGATTCAGTGATTGAAATCGATAAAGTGCTGGATGAGGGCTTAGATGTGATTGAAGATTTGGGAGTCAAAAATTCCTCTGTAGCTTTAACACAATGTACTATTTGGCTTGAGGGAATAACTGATTTAGATTATGTAAGTAAACTATTAGAACTATATATTGAGGCAGAAGGTAAGGATGCAATTATAAGAGGTATTGATTACGATTTTATCGCATACTCCGGATCTAATTTAGCAAACTGGGATTTCAAGGATGATAAAGAGATATTAGACAAGTTTAAACCACTTGCAATTTCCAATAATATATTAGTAGTAGCTGATAGAGACAAAGGAAAAAGGAAGAAGCATGATGCATTTAAGGAAACACTTGGGGAGCATTATTATGTCTTGGAATGCCTCGAAATCGAAAATATTATTCCTGTAAAAATTTTTCAAGAATATTTGAGTAGATGGATAAAAAAAGATGATTTGGATGAAGTTGATTTAAAGTACAGTAGTTATAGAATGAAAAAAATTGGTAATTACTTAGATACTAAAATCAACGAGGCAGGAGAGAAAGTTCCTCGTAGTTTTAAATCAGAGACAGGATCAATGAAGACACCATACAAAAAGGAACTAAGTAAGCTATTTTATAATTCAGAAGATTTGTCATGGAAGGATTTACCGAAATGTGCAAAGAATCTAACTGAGTATGTTTATAAGTTCATAATTAAATCTATGGGTTATGAGGGGGATAAAAAATGAATGAATACAATCGAGAAGAAGATTCGAACTTAAAGAGCAAAATAAAAAATAGAAACAATATTCTTACCTGGATACTAGTTTTTACTGTAATTATTGGAACAATCTTAGTGATCATTTTCAATGATTTCGTTATTGATATGACTTCATATGATTTCAGTGATTTACTTGCTACAGCATTATCTTTCTTTGCAATTTACATAAGTATTTCTTTCTATCATAATGCACAAAAATCATCCATCCAGTTTTATTCTCAAATCTATGATTTCATTAGAGACATTACAAAAAATATTGCCTCTTTAGACTCGTCAGTAAAAGAACAACTAAAGGGTTTAAAAGAAAGTGTGGATGATGGATTTGGAAGATATGGAAGTGAAACAATCAGCAAAGAGGAATACGAAAAATTAAGTGCTGAGAAAAAAGAGTCGGAAGAAATAACAAAGGATTTGAAAGAAGAGTTATCAAAAACCTATGAGTTGCTTACTGTGGAGAAAGAAAATAAGCAAGCATTAGCTGACAAAATAGCTGATCTAAACTCGCGTCTTTTAGATAGTAAAATCAAAACAAAAAATATTGATAGTGAAATTGATAAAAGAGTTTCTAGGATTAATATATATTGGTTGATGGATATATTAGACAAGGAATTACCAGCGCAGCTATTGGAAAGCTATCTCAAGACTTTTAATAAATACAATGCATATAGTTTACTCAAAGAGTTAAGAATACATAAAGGCGATGCTTTCGTTGAAGAGTTAAGAAACAAAGGAATGTTGGCGAAGAAAACTAGAGTTAACGGAGAAGAAATTTTTGATTCAGAAGTTTTTAGAGAGTTGGTTATATTGTACCGTTCAATTAGTTAGTAAACTCATTAATCACGAACAAACATAAACTCGTTCGTTCTTCTTACAAAAATCTTTTAAAACAATATACATAAAAAAAGAGCGAAGAATCGCTCTTTTGTTTTTCGCGAAAAGAAGGGGATATGACTGCGGAATATACCGAACAGGGACCCAAAACCTTCACATAAAAGCTTCTAAGAAAGCTTCCATAATGAATCACATCCCTTCTTTTTACATGGTACTTAGGTTGTACCACGTTTATTATATCATATATATACGACAGTTCACAAGTTCAGCTGTTCTGATGATAGTGTAAAACCTTAATTGAATCAAATGAAACATAGAAACCAATACTGATTATTGGTTTCTATGTTTGTAAAAAATAACATATATTCCCTATTAATTGATATTATAAATAATCATAAACAACTCAGTAAAGATAGTACAACTTTACTATGGATTTTCGTCTAAGTTGAGAAATTCAAATCAAGATAGTCAAATATCATTTTTTTTACATGCAATGGATCAACTACGTCTAAAATTAGTTTTCCACCAACAAGATTAATGTATCTCTTAGCAGGATTGAGATTGCTTCTGTCAATAACTAAACCTCTTGATTCTTGATACTCTATTAAGGCATCAAAGAATGTTTTTAGTACCTTAGGATTATTAGTATAGTTTGAACCGAAGACTTCAAACAATAATCCATTAATATCCTTTGCAACAAAATCCAGTATGTAATACGGATTATCATATCCCTTCTGATAAAGTTTGTGACCAATCCACCAATATCTTGCTAATGTGTTGATCATATAGGCTCTTTGTCCTGAGGTAGGGAAAAACCAATGATTAATAATACTTTTCTTCATTTTGCTCTTATCTAACTCTTTAAGTGGCCACCTAGTCAACATGAACTCCCGAAAATAAGTATGTGATAACCCTGCCCATAACCTTTCATCCGTTGCAAAACTTGGATTGAGATTAATAAACGCATCGTGTAATATCTTTATATTGGCTACATCAGAAGTTCCTTTTGACGCATTTAGTACTGATAAATCAACATCCTCAACATCCAATATATCTTTATCGATTTCTGTAAATGCTGGTTCGTGTATAGCATTAGTTAACCAAACTTCGGGATCGTCATTGTTTAAATAGTTATCAAGATAATCTTCTATGTTTTCTTTAATGTAATCAAGAGCAGCTTGATTCATAATTTTCATTTTCATTTATTCATCACACCCATTCTGGTAGGCTCCCTCTAAGTTCTTAAGAGCCTCTGGTATAATATCTTTAAAGATTTCCTGTGAGATTGTTAAGCTATCCTTACTTAAAAATAGTACATCGTTGAAGCCCTCTTCATAACCTAAATCTATCAACTTCTTTTCAATGATTGTCATCCAGAAATACCTGTTTTTATCAAGAGTTTCATCTTTTATATCATTTAAGATTGATAGTAATACTGGAGTAATTATTATTGATATTTTTTCTTCTATTGCATATCCCTTCATATCTTGGTATCTATCATATGCAGATTTTGGTAGCCGGATTATTATCCCAGTATCAGTAGTATCGTAGTACATATAACCCTTATCTGTTTTGGAAATTCTAAATAGTGACGAAGTAGAAGCATCATCATTCATTCTTTTGTTAAAATAAAACTCATAAGTATCGCTAAATCCAACATAAGAAAACGCAGGAATATCATAAGATATGTCTGAATAAAAATCATTTAAACCTTGGAACTCAACAAAATTTAAATCCATTGTTGCAACAATCCAAAATGAAACTTCTGTTTTTTTATTTAAGCTACTGAGCTCAATCTCAACAATATCATCAGTTAAGTATGATATAGCTTTAGTTTCTCTATGTTTAGTTGCAGAACATTCAAGGTGAAAATAAAGTTTTAACTTATCTTGCTTAAATAACTCTAAGATGGTTTCATTTGTAACAGTAGGAGTGGTATTAAAGTAAGCAGAATTATTATCATAATCTGACGTGCAATCAACTTCGAAATCGTTAATCAAATAAGCATTACTTCTCTTAGAATATACTGGGTATAAATGAAATCTATTCGTTTTAACCCTCATATAAATCCACCTCCAAATTCCATCTTTCATTAGATTCTAATTCAAACTCAAACTCTTTGCATAAGTTTTTCTTCAAATCAAGAAGCTTAATGTAACTACCCTTAAAGTCTAGTTGCTTATCACCCTCAGAAGCAGATTTGATGATTGCGTCTTGATTATCTTGTTCTCCAGAAATTGACAACTTTATATATCCCTTTTTAAAAGAATCCTTAGTTAGTACTCTCATGATATACCTATCGACACTATATTTCATGTTCATTTCGTAGTTTTTCTTTTTTAACTTTCTTTTCATAGTAAACTCACCATTTTCATCCTCTACACCTTGGACTGGTGACGGTTCTGGGTTTGGATTTACAATTTTTTTTCCGTTATCAATATCAACCTCGATTTCACCATCTTCATCAATTGATACAGTTATCTCTTCATCTAAGACTTCCTCTTTCTCACTAATAATCTTGCGTTGTTTTACCTTCTTTTTGAGATCCTTTATTTTTGTGTTTAATGATTCTTTTTTTGAGTTTTTACCAGATATATATAACAAAGGTAAGTA
>DFNN01000037.1:937-3666 GCA_002376065.1 Caryophanales bacterium UBA3566 | reverse complement strand
TGAAACACCAACAAGATAGTCAGTATGTAGATTGGTTTTACTGTCTAGATTTTCCGGTGTACCGTCCCGAAGAGTTAGAGGAACAACCTCCATATGCTTGTTTTGGTTATGAACGAAAGATGCCAAAGTTGAATACTTCAAATCCAGAAGTCATCAATTATTTGATGGAAGTCAATCGTTTTTGGATTGAGGAATTTGATATTGATGGATGGAGATTAGATGTCGCAGATGAGGTTGATGACAACTTTTGGAGAGTATTTAAAAAAGTAGCGAAATATCATAAAAAAGACATCGCCATTATTGGTGAAGTTTGGCAGTCGGCTGAACGTTATCTTGATAATTCGATGTTTGACTCTACGATGAATTACGATTTTTTAAAATACGCGAAAGCTTTTTTCGCGAAAGAAGAAATCGACGCAGAGCGTTTTGATGCGAGAATAACACATCTAAGATTACGTTATCGAACGCCGTTTACTTATGCACAATTGAATATGTTAGACAGCCATGATGTTCCTAGATTTTTATCACATTGTCGTGAAGATATTCAGCGTTTTAAATTAGCTGTTGTATTCCAATTGACTTTTCTTGGTGTTCCATCGATATTTTATGGTGATGAACAAGGGTTAAGCGGAATCAAAGAATCAGAATACCGAAGACCAATGGAGTTTGATAAAAACAACGAACTAAAGATGTTTTATCGTCAGTTGATTCAGCTAAGAAAACAAGAAAGTGCACTAGTAAAAGGACACTATCAAACGGTCTATGCCAAAGAAAATCAAGGGTTATATATTTTTGATCGCTGTGATCAAAATATCGTAATCAGAGTGTTGTTGAATAATCAACAAAAAGATATTGCTGTTTCTTATGATCAAGGTGAGATATTGATGTCTTCATCACCAAATCAACAAGCCATAGAACCTTATGGATTTAAAATCATAAAAATGGGTAATAATGGTGGTGATTTACCATGTCTGTAACAATCAAAGATGTGGCGCGTATTGCGGGCACATCAATCTCGACTGTCTCAAAAGTCGTCAATGGTTCACCAACCATTTCAGAAGCAACCATTAAGAGAGTCAATGATGCAATCAAAAGTTTAAACTATGTGCCGAATGAACGAGGGCGTAACTTAGCGAGAAAATCAACAAAGAATGTTGCGTTTGTGACCAAAGTAAAACGTGATATGGCATTTTACAATCCACATCTTTTTGAAGTCATGACGGGGGCAGGGAAGGCGTTGTCACAACGTGGATATACGATGGAATTTATCGGTCTCAATGCACCAAGTATTGAAGAAATAAAGAAAATAGTTGACTCAAAAAGTGTTGACGGGATGATGATCCATGCATCCGCATTAACCCCTGAAATTGCCAAATATATTGTCAAAGAACGATTTCCTCACGCAGTAATGGGAATGCCGAATTTTCCCAATGGTGTTTGTTGGATTGACAATGATAATAATCTATCAGGACAATTGGCCGCGAAACATTTATTGTCAATTGAACGACAAAAAATAGCCTTCATTGGTGGAAAACAAAATGATTTGATCAGTGAACTTAGACTAGAAGGTGTTGACGAAGAACTAGGTCATCATATGATGAGTCTACCAAAAGAATATATTGTAAAAACCGCCTCGACACAAGAAGATGGATATCAAGCAACAATCAAATTGATAAAGAATCATCCAGAAATTGATGCGATCATATGTGCCAACAATATTCTTGATTTAGGATGCATCAATGCCCTCAATGATTTAGGAAAAAAAATACCAGAAGAAGTTGCGGTTGTCACATTTGATGATTACCCTTATGCGATTATTACAAAGCCACAAACAACCGCCATCAACATTGATGTATTTGATCTAGGTGGACAAGCAGCTCGGTTGTTGATTGAAAAAATCAATAAACCAAATTATCATTTTCAAAGTTATATTACCGTACCTCTATTAGTGATACGTGAATCAACACGTAAGTAAACATAAACCTAAATTGCTATCTTCCTCTCAAAAAAGCGTATACCATACGCTTTTTTGTCATCATACAATTTAATAGGTAAGAATCAATAAATATGTTATGATAATAATAGATAAAAAAGAGGAGAGTTATGATGGAAAAATTTATTTTAGCAGTACTTAGTCTTATTATTTGGCCAGTTGGTATTGTGTTGTATTTCACGACAAAAAACAAACAAGATGCAAAATTGTATTTGATCTTGGGAATTATTGGTCTTGTGTTCTTTGGTGGAATTGTTTTTAGATAAAAATGAACCTTATCCTGCGTGAACTAACAAAAGAAGATGTAAAGAGTATGATTGCGATTCGATTAGAATTGCTAGAGAATCATCCTTTAAACTTTGGATCAAGTGTAGAAGAAGAAAAACAGTTTACAACTGAAAAATGGCTCAATCGATTAACCAATCCTAATACGATTACAATTGGTTCTTTTTTAGATGGAACAATGATTGGTCTTGCTGTACTTAGTATGAATCCAAGAAAGAAGATGAAACATCTTGGTGTCATCAACAGTTTTTATGTGAGTGAATCTTATCGTAGGAAAGGGATTGCTAGTAAGTTATTAAATTTTGTTGAAGATATTGCAAGAAATCATAAAATCTTAAGACTCAACTTGACAGTAATGGATCAAAACAAAGCAGCAATCCAACTATATAAAAAACATGGATTTATAGAAACAGGAAAAGAGTTAGAAAGTATTTATGTTGATCAAAAGTAT
>DFNN01000037.1:0-601 GCA_002376065.1 Caryophanales bacterium UBA3566 | reverse complement strand
TATTCATTGTTGATGATGAGCAAAAGATTGGATGATGTTTCATCATCAAGAATATAGATTTTTTGATTTATCATTTATGAGGACGTGATACTATGTTTCTAGTAACAGTTGAGCATTTTCCAATGATTATCTTTCATATTGGGACTATTATGCTTGTAGGACTTGTATTTGGGAAATTGGCAGAATATCTCAAACTGCCTGATGTTACAGGATATTTAATTGCGGGGTTATTGCTTGGACCAATCACACATTTTATATCTGGTGAAGAACTTGAAAATTTGAGTTTGATAAGTTATTTGGCACTTGGGTTTATTGCTTTCCAAGTTGGGAATGAACTATGGCTTGGCAAATTAAAAAAATCAGGAAAGAAGATTGTCATAATAACATTGTTCCAAGCTGTTATTACCACAATTGTAGTCAGTGGATTATTAATGTTTGTGACAAACATCAGTGTTGCATTAATCTTAGGAGCAATTGCCGCAGCGACAGCACCAGCACCAATTATGATGCTGATCAATAAGTATCGAACCAAAGGTGATTTAACCAATACGCTCGTTCCTGTTGTTGGGTTGGATGATGCAGTAGGAGTTATATTATTTGG
>DFNN01000026.1 GCA_002376065.1 Caryophanales bacterium UBA3566 | reverse complement strand
CCTTCATCAATCGGCATTAAGAAGATTGCAGTGGAATACAAATCTCCTAAGGCTGCATCGTTGAAAATGATACTGACACTGCGCATATAGCGTTCTGGATACAGTGTTTCTGGATGAATAATGTGGTGATATATTTCATCGTCGACTGTATAGTATTTTTGGTAATCACCACTGGTGATGAGTTGATCTCCATCAAACAGTTTCACTGCTGCGAAATAACTGACTGAGTGAATGAGTGGGTTATAATCAGGATTCGTGATACCGATTAAGAATGCGCCACCCTCTCTTGTTGGGTGTTCTCCTCCAATTGAAACATTGGATTCTCCATTGTTGAGTAAGTATGCTTCTAAAGGTAAAGTATCAAGATATTTAATGATGATATTTGAAATATATCCTTTTGAAACACCACCGAGATCTATAGACATATTTTCTTTTAATGTAATGGTTAAATCTTCAGAGTTTAGCGTAATATCTGCTGGATTTGTATAGATATTTTGTGCGGTTAATTCTTCGACGGAAGGTACTTCACATATATCATTGAGTTGACAGTTATCACGATACTCACTCCAAACGTTTAAGACGGGACCAAGTGCAATATTAAAAAGATTATCAACTTCTTCTTGGTGATCTAGTGAGAAGGTAATTAAGTCAAATAGTTTTTGATCAATTGTATGGGTCTTTGTAGGAGAATCATTGATGGTTTTGATGTTGGTGATTCCATCATAATTTTTGTATTTATCTGATAAATCATTATAAGTAGCTAGGGTTGAAGCAACTGTGTTGAATATGTCATCGCTATTTTGTTGGTCAGTTGGGGTGTAAAATATTGAGAGTTTTACGACCGTATTTAAGTAACTTGACCAGATTTTTTGACATTGGAATTCATTCGCATCTACAATATAAAAACAGTTGTCACTAGGGTACTCTACTGTGATTGATCTTGTGAGTGATTTGTTGATATTTTTATAGGCTAAGTTGTATTCTACAGTGTATGTTCCTGCAATAGTTGCGTCTACATCACTGACGATTTCAACGAAATCTTTTATGTCTTCATCTTGATCTAAGGCGATAAAACTGTTGTCAGTAAGTTCAAAAGTGATGTCATCTTTGTCTGCACATGCTGAGAGGGTTAAAACAGTAAGCAAGGCAAGGAAGATGATGATTGTTTTTTTCATATGCATCAGTCCTTCTTTCTTGATGCATTATATCAAAGGTTTGAAAAAAAGTAAACAGAAACAAAAAAAACTGGATTTCTCCAGTTTTTTAGTAGTTTTCGTTATGGTATTCTAGTAAACGTTTCATTGAACGTATGAGATTGTTTGTTGATACACTGCTTCCAGCAAAATCATCAATCAAATCTTGTTCTGAAATTTGTGTTTCATTCTCAACAACACCATGATAACTTTCATTTGTGAAGACTGAAATTCCTTCGAAATCTTCCAGTGATTTTCCAATCAACCAAGGAATGTAACGTTCTTCAAAGTCTTGTAAAGTATGACCTGTAGGTGTTGGGCTTGAGTCTCCCCACATACCCGCAGTATAATGACCGTCTTCACCATCTGGACCAAATGAAATTGTTTGTAATGTACCATCATTTTTGTTGATTTCAACATACGCTACTTGCCAGTAGTTGACATTCGCATTACGACATGTACAAGACAAGTATGAAATTTGATATTTGACAAAGTCTCTAGCTTCATATTCGAATAGAACATAAAGTGGTCTTTCGACTTCTACACCTTCACCATTGATGTGTGTAAATGATAAAACTCCTTCGACTTCAGTCCCTCCACTATTACCACCTGATTCGCCAGTAACACATTCCGCACCAATACATAAATCAGAACATGCACTTAAGGTAAGTAGTACAAGGAATGAACCCATTAAAAGCAATAATTTTTTCATAGTTTCCTCCTCAATTCTTAATGTCATTACTTATTATAAAAGAAATGGTTTATTTATGCAACCTATTTTTAAATATCATTTTAAACAAGAAATCAAGGTTTTACTTGGAGTTTGTTGATGAGTGAAATGAGTCCGTCATGGTAATTTATTGTGACAGTATCTAGTTGATAATAAGGGCTCATTTCATTGTTTAACAGGTCGTAAAGATCGTTGAAAGTCACAACATCTTTAACAATGTATGATTCAAGTGTATCAAAAGATACATCGATTTCTGTGTTAGATTGACGAATAGAGTTTCCGTCTTCATCAAATAAATCAAAGTGAATTTCGGTGATTGTTTGGTCCATTTCAAATCGTCCATATGCAAGATATGTTTGGTGATTAACCGTCACTTTTTGATAAAAAACACGACCAATTTCATAACTGGAATCACCAAGAATATTGAAGTCACCATTGTATTCAAAATACCCACCCAAAGTAAATACTTTTTCGTAACCTAAATGGAGCAAAACTTCTCTAACATAGTCTGCTCTTATACATCCATCAGCATATAAAAAGATCGTTTTTTCTTGATCAAAATAAGTGGTCATGATATCTTCATTTAGTATTTGATTTGGATCAAACATATAGGTATGATTTCGATCAAAAGCTCGGTTGTCTAGATAGTCAAAAAAAGGAATCATTTCGAATCCGTCGATGTATCCTGCGGCGAACTTTGCGTCAAAGTTTCTTAAATCAACATATTGGACTTCATCACGCTCCATATACAAATCAAGATTCACCATCGTGATTTCATCATCAAAATTGATGGGAATTGGGGTATTTTTATTTGTACAAGAAGTTAGTATACTAACTATTAATATTAAGGAAAACAACCATTTTAAGCGCATAAAGGCATTCCTCCTTTTCAAAATTTATTATAACACAGTTGCTTATTTAGGAACAAGGCAAATTAATTTGAAAAATAAAATATATCGGCCATTTACTATTTATTTTTAGGGCTGTTTTTGCTATAATTATATAGGTTACATTTTTATAAGATGAAATGAGGTGAAGAATTTGGCGACAGAGTCTCTAAATGTGAAGGAATTATATGAAAAATGGATTTTGGATGCGAAGACAAAATTAACGGAAGAAGATCTTGTTCCTCGTGTCAAAGAATATCTCATAGGTCAACATCCAGAAATATGTGGAAAATGTGCTCCTTGTCGAGATGGTGTTATCAAGTTAGAACAGTTGCTTGATCAATACATAGAAGGTACAGCAACCATAAAAACGCTGAAAGAAATTGAGCGTTTAACGTACAATTTACGTGCGAGTAGATGCAGTGTAGGGTTAGACATTGGTAAAAATATGGAAGTTATTTTAGAAAATGACTATCATGTCTTATACAAACCCGTGAAAAAATATTAAGGAGGATTACAATGGCATCAATTACGATAGATGGAAAAACATTAAAAGTAAAAAATGGCACAACCATCCTCAAAGCTGCAGAACAAATCGGGATCGAAATTCCTACACTATGTTTTCTTGAAGAAATCAATGAAATTGGTTTTTGCCGAATTTGCATTGTCGAAGTTGAAGATGAGCAAGATTTGGTATCAGCATGTAATACAGAAGTAGCAAGTGGTATGGTGATTCATACCAACTCTGAAAAAGTAAAAGAGTCAAGAAAAGCTACCCTAGATTTACTTGCAAGTAAACATCGCTTTGATTGTTGGAGATGTCCGAAAGATGGAATGTGTGAGTTTTATGACATGTTAAAAGAACATGACATTGTCTTTGAAGAATTTGGTCCAGGAATTGGCCGTACAGATGAGCAAATTGTTGGTACAGGTATTTCACAAGACTTAACCAAATGCATTCTATGTAAACGTTGTGTAGCTGTTTGTCAAGAGGTTGTGACAGCAAACGTATTAAAGTTTCGTGATGAGGATCCACTGAATCCAGTGGTATCACCTACACCTGGACTTACCTTTGATGAGTCGGGTTGTATTTTTTGTGGACAGTGTGTGAAAGCTTGTCCTACTGGTACTCTGTTTGAAACGAATCATGTGGAAGATTTGGAAAATGTGTTGTTAGAAGACAATTATGTGATTGCTCAAATAGCTGAAGAAGCACGTATTGGTTTACGTGAAGAATTTGGTGTAGATATACAAGATGAATCATTTGATGATGTGTTTGATCAAGCGTTGAAGATGATTGGTTTTGAAGAAGTAGTTGCGACTGGTGTTGCTGAAGATTTACATGTGAGCGCACTAGGAGAAGAATTGTATCAACATTTACAAGCTAAGAATGATGGACCATTACTTTCATCATGGTGTTCTGGATTCGTTCGTTATAGTGAACTATATTACAGTGATTATTTGGACCAATTATCAAAATTGAGAAGTCCTCATATACTGCAAGGTAGTTTGCTAAAACATCGTGAACATAAAGGAAAAGATAATGTCAAAGTGATTTCAATTATGCCTTGCACATCGAAAAAATATGAAATTACTCGTGAAGAATTGAAAGTCAATGATGAACAAGTTGTTGATTATGTCTTGACGGTACGTGAAATAGCAAAAATGATTAAACGTCGCGGGTTTGATATGGAAAATATGAAACCATCTGTGAAACAAGATTCACCTTATGCATTGGCAAGAAAAACATCTTATGACTTACTTGAAAATGTGCTTGCTTATGTAGCAAATAAAATGAATGTTCCTTTTGAAAAACCGAAATACAAAGTGATTCATGGAGAACGTTTGGTGGAAACTGAAGGTGTGATTGAAGAAGCGACCATTAAATTTGGAAAAGAGAAATTTCATGTGTTACGTGTGAGTGGTGGACAAGCAGTGAAACAAATGTATCAACTACTCAAAGACGGTAAGAAAAAATATGCGTTTGCTGATGTGAGTCATTGTGCAAATGGATGTATGAATGGTGGAGGGCAAGCGATTCGCCATAATGTAGAAGTGCATGATGTGATTCTTGCGAGAGATGAAGCAATGCGAAGAATGCATGAAAACAAAGAAACAACAACAAATGAGTATGCAAATAATTTATTGGATGAATTCTTTACAGAAAAACGTGAACTGTTAGAAACTAGTTATTCTGTGAAAGAATTTACGAAGGAATAAGAGGTGATTAGATGATTACAGAATACAGTCATTACTTAGAACCAATGAAGGTCTACATTCCCATCACCGATGATGAATATAAAATCGCAAATGTTGTTGTTGCTGGTGGAGATGCCGTTAAGATAGGGCAAATTTTAGCTTATAAATTTAAAGGTAAGCATAAATTGCCTGTGGTTGCGACCGTTAGTGGAAAAGTAATTGAGATTGTTGATAAAATGGATCGCTTTGGTAAAATTGTTAATCACGTTGTGATTGAAAATGATGAAGCGTATACACTTGATGACATACCTTCTTACAAAGATGAAGTATCGACAGCTGAAGCACGTAAAGCAATTGAGCGTGCTGGATTACACAAAGTCGATGTTGATGGGTTGTTTACGAATTTGAATTTTGAAGAACCAATCAAACATGTCGTTGTAAGTACAGTGTTTGTTAATGAACCATTTATTTCAACAAATTATGAATATTTGTTAGACAATGCGCCTGAGATTATTGATGGTGTTGCAATCCTTGCTTCAGCGGCTGCGACGAAAGATGTGACGATTGTTGCAGATAAGTTTTTACCTAGTGAAGTAGTTGATGAGTTAGGAAAAGCCATTGTTGATCATGATTTAGAAGAACCAATCTTTGTTGATACGAAGAAAGTAAAGGGTTGGGATTATAAAGTTATTCAAGATATCACAAAAGAACAATTATCACCGAATGTTTTAGATAATGGTGTGTTATATGTTCACGCGAATACTTGTAAAATGATTTCTGATGTAGTTCGTAAAGGATTCCCTGTTGTGTCTAGAAATGTCGCATTTACGGGAGATGGATTACATAAGAATGTTGTCATGGATGTACGCGTTGGTACATTGCTTAGTGAGGTTGTAGAGGAACTTGGTGGTTATATAGAACAACAAGAACTGAATTTACATATTGGGAATTATTTGACTGGTGTGCAAGTTCCAACTGATGATTTTGCGATTACTGAAAGTGTAGATGCAGTACATATATCAATTTATGATGAAGTACAAGAAGATGTATGTATCAAATGTGGTGAATGCAACGATGTCTGTCCTGCAGGGATCTTGCCGCAAAATATTATGGATGCAGAGTTGAGAGCTGTTGGTGAGCGAATCTTTGATCTGCATACAGATGAATGTGTTGAGTGTGGACTATGTAGCTATGTTTGTCCATCGAAAATCAATGTATTAGAATGGGTACGACGTGCAAAACGTCGTGTCGGATAAGGAGTGATATGATGGAATTTACAATGAAAAAACCTCCAATTGTCCAAAACTCACAAAGCTCACTGAAACGTTCGTTTAATTTACATATTGCGTTGATTGTTGTATCAATAGCAGCAATCATCTTAAAAGCATTTACTGCAGTACCTGATGATGCGACTTTTACAGCACTTGATCAAGCGTTTAAAGTATTTTTAATGCTTGCGGTTGGTGTGGGAGTATCGGTGATTATTGAACTGTTTTATGCTTTAAGTGAAGGAAGTACGAAGAAGTTTGAATCATATGAAGGTTTTGTTGATCCAATCAACAGTGGATTATTGATTGCCTTATTGTTGCCGACGATTACACCAATTTATGTATTGATTCTTGCAGTTGGTGTGGGAGTTTATGTTGGTAAGCTTGTGTTTGGTGGATATGGATATTATATCTTTAATCCAGCACTTGTTGGGGTACTCTTTGCCAATGTATCATTTGGATCAAGATTATATGTAGCTGGAACTCCACTTGAGTTGTTGAAGAAAAGTATGAGTGGAGAAACTTATCAATTTGAGAATGTGATGGAATTGTTTGTTGGGAATTATGAAGCAATTGCGATTGGTTCTACAGCGGCAATTTTACTTGTATTTGTGATGATTTACTTGATTGTAACTCGTGTGATTGATTATCGAACAGTTGTTGCGTATTTGTTGACTGTTGGAGTTATCTCATTCATCGCAGGATGGGTCAATGGATTCTTAGTTGATTATGTGATTGTCAATATGATTAGTGGATTTACACTCTTTGGTGCAGCATTCTTAGTAGCTGAATCAGTATCGAGTCCGACTAGCCGTGAAACGAAATATATTTATGCGGTTGTGATTGGGATTATGATGATGCTTGTTCGAGTACTCGGAAATGAAGCGGAAGGACTTGTGTTTGCGGTATTATTTGGAAACATGATTACACCGTTTATCAACCGTACTGTGAAGAGAAGTAATAAACAAGGATTGATTAAAACAGTGAGTATATTGGCTGTTTCGGTGATATTGATGGGATTTGTATTAGGGTTTTTATTACAAAATCGATTGATTGAAGCCTTCGCTAGTTTAGGAGGGATGATGTAATGAGACATTTAAAAATAGTATTTACATTAATGATTGTGGTTGTTTTGAGTAGTGTTGGGGTATTTGCGGTTGAGCAAATTACGACACCGATTATTGAGCAAGCACAGTTTGAAGCGGAAAACGCAGCGTTATTTGAGGTTTTTCCAGCCTTAGAAAGTAGTGATGATTTAACGCCTGAAGAGGGGTTAGATTTAGAAGGAACAACGATTACACAAGTTATTGAAATTGATGGAAAAGGATATATTTATACTGCACAATTTCAAGGGTTCCAAAGCCAAATCAAATACATGATTGGTGTTGATTTAGAAGGAACGATTACAGGATATCAAACCTTAGAACAAGGGGATACACCTGGATATGGTGCAAAAATAGCTGATCCTTTGTTTAGTAATCAGTTTGCTGGTGAGGCGTTGTCTTCAGTTGGTGCTGGTGAGTTTGATGGTATTGCTGGAGCAACAATTACAACTGGTGGATTTACTGGTTCGATTCAAAAATTGGCTGACTTCCACGATGCAACATTTGCTGGTGGTGGCGGTGGTGGAGAAGAAACCGATCCACGTGAAGAGATTACTTCTGAAGGAGCATCGTTTACTGATGTTACTGGAGATTATGATATTAGCGGAACACCAATCACCAAAGTTGAAATGGTGAATGATGATGAAGCAGTAATTTATCATGTGACATTTGAAGGATGGCAACCTGATGCTTCATATATTATCGCATTTGATTTAGAAACACATGATGTATTAGGATTTAGAGTAATTGAACATAATGAAACTACAGGTATTGGGTCATTGATTGCTGAAGATGATTTCATGGCACAATTTGATGGACTTGCACATAATGATGCGTTGAATGGAAACATTGATAGCGTTAGTGGAGCTACTGCACCTGTAACACTTAGTGGATTAAGAGATTCACTGAATGAAGTTACATTGTTCCATCAAACATACTTTGGTGGTGGAGAGTCAGACGAAGAGAAACTTGAACGTTTGATTGGTGAAACTTTCCCAAGTGAAAATAGTGAATTAAGAGAAGATGTTACTGCTGATTATCCAGCAAATGAAAGCATCTTAAATATATTTGATATTTACAATGATGATGCAGAGCGCATTGGTGTTGTATATTATGCAGAGGTATTAGGTAATAGCTATGGCGATGTCGCTGATATTAAATTGTTGCTCGTGGTAGAAGAAGGAAGTATTATGTCTGATGTTATCTTATTTGATGATAACGAGACACCAAGTATTTTTGAGCTTAACAACTTGCTTAATTATCATATCGCACATTACTTAACATTCTTAGCACCTGATGAAGCAGCGTTGAGTGCTGCTTACCCTGATGCGGTATCATTTGATAGTGTTTATGGAGATTATCCTTATAGCGCTGATATTTTAAATGTGTTTGAAGCAAAAGATGAGTCAGATAATGTTCTTGGATATGTGTATTATGCGGTCGCTAGTGGATTTGGCGGAGACATCACCTTTACTTGGGGTGTTGATAACGCTGGAATTACAAAACAATTATCTATTGTAAGTCATGGTGAATCATGGAACAATGCGTATCCATATAGTGAAGATCCAGTTGCGGGAATATTCCCGAATACAAGCTGGTTGGATCAATTTGAAGAAACTGATTTATCAAGTATCAATGTTGGAGATATAGATGATGTAGCTGGTGTTTCTACTACTACAGGTGGTATGAAAGAAGCATTTGCGTATATTATAGAGTATCATGAAACAAATGTAGGAGGTGCGAACTAATGGCAAAACAAAAGTCATTGAAAAGTGTATTTAGTGCGGGTCTCTTCAAGCAAAATCCAGTATTTGTTCAGTTCCTTGGAATGTGTCCTACACTTGCTGTAACAGGTAGTGTAGAAAACGCATTAGGGATGGGTGCTGGTGTTGTCTTTGTACTTGTTGTTGCGAACTTCGTTGTAAGTTTGATTCGTAATTATGTACCAAGAGAAGTCCGTATACCGATTTATATTGTCATTATTGCATCACTCGTGACGATTTTAGAAATGTTTATGAAAGCTTTTGTACCAGATTTAGCAGCATCACTAGGAACATTCTTAAGTTTGATTGTTGTTAACTGTTTAATCTTAGGTAGAGCAGAAGCATTTGCATCAAATAACAAACCATTATCTTCGATTTTTGATGGTCTTGGGATGGCACTTGGATTTACTGGAGGACTTGTGTTGATCGCATTCTTCCGCGAATTACTTGGTGCTGGAACAGTGCTTGGAATGCAAATAATTCCAGCAGACTATCAAATCAGTATTTTGGTACAAGCAGCTGGAGCGTTTTTAGTCTTTGGTATCTTAGTGTCGCAAGTCAATAAGATCCGTCTAGCACGCATGAGCGAAAGCGAGGTGGCGTAGTATGGAACTCATTGCAATCGCCTTTGGTGCAATATTTGTTAACAACGTAGTTTTAAAACAATTTTATGGATTATGCCCGTTTTTAGGGGTATCAACGAAAAAAAGTAGTGCGTTATCAATGGGAGCTGCGGTAACATTCGTTATCACCTTATCAGCGATCATTGCTCACTTACTTTATACATTGGTTTTAGAGCCATACGATATTACGTATTTGTCTACGATTGTATTTATTTTAGTCATCGCTAGTTTCGTACAACTTGTTGAGATGTTCATCAAACGATTCAGTGCGCCTTTATATAGTGCATTAGGTGTATATTTGCCACTGATTACGACAAACTGTGCGGTGCTTGGGGTTGCGATTGATGCGACCGTTAATAAAACGAAAATTTTTGGTGATTTAGATCCAACAGTGTTACATGTAGCGATTTATGCATTTGGTATCTCAATTGGTTATGCACTTGTTATTTTCTTGTTTAGTGCGATCCGTGAAGAGATGGATGCATATCCAATTAAGAAAAACTGGGAAGGAATCCCAATCGCCCTCATTACTGCCTTTATTATGGCGATGATCTTTGTAGGGTTTGGAGGGATTGTATAATGGAGACATTTCTAATCGTTATCATCCTTGCCGTCGTTATTTCGGTTGTACTTGCATTGTTGTTATCGTTTGCGAGTGTTGCCTTGAGTGTAGATGAAGACCCAAGGTTACAAGATATTGTTGATTTGTTGCCAAATCAAAACTGTGGTCTTTGTGGAAACCCTGGTTGTCGCGCAATGGGACAAGCAATTCTCAATGAAGATGCAAAATTAACGCAGTGTAAACCTGGTGATCAAGAGATGCGAGAAGCAATAAAAGAGTATCTTGAAGAACATCCAGATGAAAATGGCGAATACGTCAAAGTAAAAATGTAATAAGAAAACAGGCAAAGTTTTTCAACTTTGCCTGTTATTTTTTTGGTTTTTTTAAAGCTTAATCCATTCGTCTGCCCATTGGTGAATGGACTCTAAACTAGCTTTCAATGTTCTTCCTTTATCAGTCAGTGTATATTCAATGCGTACAGGTGTTTCAGGGTAAACATTACGCATTATGATGCCTTCTTTTTCTAAGTCTTTTAAACGCTCACTAAGGACCTTACTACTTAATTTAATTTCATCTTGTAAATCACCAAAACGTTTTGGTTCATCGAGTAACTGATAAACAATCAAACCGACCCATCTTTTTGATAATAGAGAAATCGCTTTTTCAAATTTTGGACAAATATCTTGAGTGGTCATAATATCACCTCAACAATATTATACCAATAGTACTAATCAAAAGCAAATAACATAACTTAAGTTCATTACAATTAGTAAGTTAAAGGCAAAAGAAAAAGAGGAATTTGAATTCCTCTTTTAAGTTGTAAATTATTCAGCTTGTCCGATTGCTTCTGCGAACGCTTCTTTGAATCCTTCAATACCGATTGTAACTCCTGCGATACCGTCCATTACAACTTCTTCATCATCAACAACAAATTTGTCATGGCTTCCTGCAACGTAAGTATCCCATTCATCGCTCCAACCTTGGTTTGCAACCAATGCAGCAGCTAATTCGTTGGCATGTTCGTACCAACCTTTACCAGTAATAGCTTTCATACCATAATCTGGACCTAATGCATGTTTTGTAGTAACATATTCGTCACCACTGTTTTCAATATCATCAGGATCGATAGTATATAAAGCGTTAAGAATAACTTCTTCAATTCCACCAGCACTGTTGATAATTACAGTTGCGTAGTATCCACTAGATTCAGCCATACCATAATAGATTCCTGGAGTATAATCTCCTTTAACAGGCATATCAATTGTGTATGATCCGTCACCCAATACCATGTATTCACCGTCATAATCAGCGATTCCACCAACATTGTATACATTTTCGTATCCAGCAGCTTCTAAAGCAGCTAATACAAATGCAGCACGAGTTCCACTACCACACATAATGAAGATTGCTTTATCTTCGTTGAATAAACCTTTTAAAGCAGATTCGTTTTTCAAGCTTGCAGCTTCAAAATTCCATCCATCAGTTCTTACTAAGATGTTTTCGTACTCTAGATAATCAAAGAATGGGATCATTTCAAAACCTTCAATGTATCCTGAGTTTAATTTGTCATCAAAGTTACGAACATCAACATATTGCACATCTGGACGGTCTAAATATTCATCCAAATTTTCCATTGTAACTTCTTCTGGAAGTTCAGCTAATTCTTCTCCTCCACATGCAGCTAAAGAGAATGTTAAAACAAATGCAGCCAATAAAAATAAAATCTTTTTCACTAATAATTCCTCCTAAAATATTTTTTATTTCCGTTAATATTATATAAGTTATGTCAAGAAATGTCAAACATAATTTCGATAATAAACGCTTATTTTTAGCCATTTTCAATGGTTCGCGCACGAATTTTATCGAAATAAAATGGTTCGCGCGTTAACTACCTTAATTAAAAAAGTTTAGAAAGTTTAGAAAGTAAAAACTTGATGTTATTCTTTAAATTTTCAAAAAAAATG
Organism: Caryophanales bacterium UBA3566; assembly: GCA_002376065.1. Classification (GTDB taxonomy): domain Bacteria; phylum Bacillota_I; class Bacilli_A; order Izemoplasmatales; family Izemoplasmataceae; genus UBA3566. The sequence continues at coordinate 2,944 of DFNN01000026.1, read as the reverse complement.
GTATAATATTTAAGAGAAAAAGAAGGTGATATTTTGAACAAATATGACATTATGTTGGTGATTGTTTTATTGATTCTTTCTTTAGGGTCATATGCAGGACTCTACATGTATACGAGTGGATCAGAAATGACTGATGGATTGGCGACTGTATATTATAAGGATGACCAAATTTTAGAGATATCGTTAATAGATGGTCAATATAAGATATTGAATGATGATTATGTGATTTCAATTGATGATGATGCATTTATATATATCGTCCAAGGTGACAATGGAGATGTTGTCATTGAATACCGTGATCACAAAGTTGGTGTCATTGACGAGATTAGTCCACAAAATATTTGTCAAAAACAAGGATTTAGTAACTCTCCTTTATCACCAATTACCTGTTTACCAAATCAAATCGTCATCATTATTACCTCACCAAGGACAGATGATGACTTAGACGATATAGTTAGTTAGGAGGATATCATGTCTGCAGATTTGCTTGCGATTTTTGAACTTATTATGTTTTTTGTTGTATTTGGAATAGCATTCCAAGCTTTTAGTGCGTTTGATTTGTCGAAATTCTTTAAAAAGGGTTTTACTTGGCAAATACAAATTCTTTATATCTTTTCAGCGATTATTTTTAGTTACTTATTTACGAAGGCAATTGTGAATTTGATTGCTTTATCGAGTTCTTTGGTATAAAAAAAAGCGCAATGCGCTTTTTTTTATTCATAACGCTGGGATTCACTCAATATTGATACTTGTGCAATTCCGTTGGTTTTTTCTTGTAGATTGGATTGTAAAGAATCGAGTTCTTTTGCATTCAATTCTAAATGGTAATGGACTTCCTTATCATATGTAGTTTCATTCAAATGGAAGTTTGATCGTAAGTAGTGTTCAACATGACCAATTTCATCAAAAGGAATTGTGATTTCAATCGTTGAAAATGATTTTTTCGTAGTGAAGACGGCATCTTTGATGTTTTCACTAACACTTTTTGCGTAAGCTCTAATCAATCCAGAAGCGCCTAGTTTTACACCACCAAAATAACGAATTGTGATGGCTAGTATATTGGTTACTTCGTGTTTCTTCAATACTTCAAGCATAGGGATACCAGCTGTTGAACTAGGTTCTCCATCATCAGAGTATTTTTGTTGTTCTTGATGATCACCAACAATATAAGCAAAAGTGTAATGATTTGCATCTTTGTAGGTGTTTTTGATGGATTGATAGTTTTCATCAAAATCATCAACCGATGATAAAGGCATTAAAATACCGATAAATCGAGAATTTTTGATAATAATTTCAACTGTTTTCGTCTTTTTGATACTTTTCATCGGGATCACTTCTTTTCATTTGATAGATATAGTATAACGTATTTTGTCTTGATATCGAAAAAAAACTCTTAGATATGGAAAAAAAAGTGAATATATAGTATAATCGTTGTGGTGATTACTTTGAAAACACGTGAACTAGGAAATCAAGTATTACAAACACTAAAGGCTCATGGTTATGAGGCTTATTTTGTCGGTGGTATGGTGAGAGATCAAGTCATTGGTATCGAAAATGATGACATTGATATCACAACAAGTGCTCATCCTGAGGATGTTATTAGGTTATTTAAAAGGGTGAAAGAAACAGGAAAACGTTATGGTAGTGTAACAGTTTTACTAGAGAATCATCCGTTTGAAGTTACGACTTACCGTAAGGAAGGACGCTATACGGATAATCGTCGTCCTGATGAGATATCTTTTGGAACTTCTTTAGAAGAAGATTTAAAAAGAAGAGATTTTACCATGAATCAACTCGTGATGAATGAGCAAGGAGATATCATTGATCATCATCATGGGTTAGAGGATATAAAAGAACGTGTAATTCGCACAATAGGAGAGGCAAATTCGCGATTTGAAGAGGATGCCTTAAGGATTTTAAGAGCGCTTAGATTTTGTGCGAGCTTGGGATTCAATATTGAACAAAAAACCGCCAGTGCAATGAAAGAGCAAAAGAAGTTGGTTAAGACGCTTGCGATTGAGCGAGTTATGCAAGAATTGGATAAAATTATTCGTGGGAAGTATCATCATAAAGCAATTTCGTATTTATTGGACTTAGGGATTGCTGATGAGTTGTATGGGTTAAAATCAGGATTTGAAGAAATCTTAAAGATTAAAGAAAAAGTTTACCCGATTGAATTTTTTATTATTGCGCACATTGTTGATGAGGTAGAAGATGTTTTTCGTTTTTCGAATAAAGAGCGTGCGATTATTGAAAAAGCTATTCAGCTACATGAGGTGACGAAAGAAGATGAGTTTAATCGTTTCATTGTTTATGTAAACAAACTCGATATGTGTTTACTAGTCAATAAAATCAATGTCTGGTTAGGATATCATGATCAAGAACAAATCATTCGTGAAATTGATCAACGTTTGCCTATTCATGATGTCTGTGATTTGGCGTTTAAAGGACAAGATATTTTATGGAAAACAAATCTTAAAAAACATTCTTTGATTGGTGTTATTATTGATGAACTGAAATACAAAGTCATTATGGAAGAATTACCAAATGAATACAAAGCATTAGAAGAATATGCATTAAACAGAGTAGAAGAAACTTTAGAAGAAATGGATGATAATGATGAGTAAATTTTATGCTTATTTAGATGATTTTAGTGTCATTACCGTAATTGTACCTAGTAGGTATAGGGATGACTATATTGGAAAATTTACAGTTGTTGGTAACGATGAGGAGATTGATCTTGAAATTACCTCAACAGAATTGATTGGACAAGAACGTAAATATGTTTGTTATTTTGATGGATACATTTTGTTGAATAAAATGTATCAAGTACATGATGATCAAGGTGAACAAGCAGAGTTGTTTACGGGTAAAATTGTCAGAACAGAATTGTTTGATGATATTTACTATTATGAACCTAGTGATTTGGGTTCAAGTTATCGAA
>DFNN01000097.1 GCA_002376065.1 Caryophanales bacterium UBA3566 | reverse complement strand
CTTCAGATATGCAAGGAATGGTAGGACTCGCTTCAACTTTGGCTGAGACCGTTAAAAAAGATTAATTATATTCAAACAAAAGGGTCGTCGATAAACATCGACGACCCTTTTTAAATACTTATTAAAAATCACAATTTCTTGGTGTTCTTGGAAAAGGTATAACATCTCGTATGTTCTCAACACCAGTAATATACATCAACATACGATCAAATCCCATTCCGAATCCAGCGTGTTTACATCCGCCATATTTACGTAAATCAAGATACCACGCTAACTCCTCTTTTGATACGTCCATTTCTTCCATACGTTTTTCTAAATAATCCAAACGTTCTTCTCTTTGAGAACCCCCGATTAATTCTCCACTACCTGGAACCAACAAATCCATCGCTGCGACTGTTTCACCATCATCATTCATTCTCATATAAAACGCCTTAATATCTTTCGGCCAATCAATAATAAATACTGGTCCATCAAAATGTTTCACCAAATATTTCTCATGTTCTTTTGCTATATCCTCACCATGTTTAGGTTCATATTCAAATGTTGTTTTTGCCGATAGCAAAACATCAATTGCTTCTTTATGCGTAACCACTTTAAATGAACTTCCCAGTACTTTTTGGAGTTTTGAAAGCAATCCTTTTTGAACGAACCGATCAAAAAATTGCATTTCCTCCGGAGCCCTATCTAATACATATTGAATAACATATTTCACCATATCTTCTGCCAATTGCATATCATCTTTTAAATCGGCGAAAGCGATTTCTGGTTCAATCATCCAAAATTCACTTGCATGAGTAGTCGTATTTGATTTCTCAGCTCTAAATGTAGGCCCAAAAGTGTAAACATCTTTAAATGCCATAGCAAATGCTTCAGCTTGTAACTGGCCAGAAACAGTTAAATTAGATTTTTTTGCAAAGAAATCACTATTAAAATCAATCAAACCATCTTCAGTTTTTGGTATATGATTAATGTCCAAGGTAGTAACTTGGAACATTTCACCAGCACCCTCAGCATCTGCAGCAGTAATAATTGGTGCAGCCAAGTGCACAAAATCACGTTCTTGGAAGAAAGTATGCACTGCGTGTGTTAATAAGCTTCTAACACGAAATACCGCACTAAATAGGTTCGTTCTCGGTCTCAAGTGTGCATGTTCACGTAAAAATTCTCTACTATGTCTTTTTGGTTGGATTGGATAATCCTCTAAAGAATCTCCAATCAATTCAATTTCTGTAGCGTGAATTTCAAAAGGCTGTTTTCTATCAGGTGTTAATAATACCTCACCAACAATTCTAATTGAGCTTCCAGTTCGATATTTTTGTATTTCTTTAAAATTATCTATCTTTTGATCTTCATATACAACTTGGATTGTTTCAAAAAAAGTTCCATCATTCAGACTAATAAACCCGAATTCTTTTTGCGCGCGATTACTTCTAACCCATCCAAAAAGCTCAACTTTTTTCCCACTGAACAATTCTTGATCTTGGTAAATCTTTCTAACAGTTTGCTTCATTTTATTTCCTCCTTTTTTTAATAAAAAAACGTCCTTAAACAAAAGTCTAAGGACGAAAAATATTCCGCGGTACCACCTTAATTCAATAAGCACTCAACTCTTTAACGCAGAGGATACGGATGGGTCTACTCAATTCTTCCATCACTCCTGGTGTTTTTCATATTTGTCTTTTCATCTAGCTCACACCATCCTAGACTCGCTTTTGATAGGTTCAAATATTACTCTTCCATTCATCGTATATAGATAATCATATCAAAATCTTTTAAATTGTCAATATAGAGTATCAATTTTATCAAAAAAAGCAAGTATAAACTTGCTTTTAATATGGTTTTTAACTAGGTGAAAATCCTTCATATTCAAACAAACTACTCAATGGCTTATCACATAAAATGTTAATAACTCCACGAGCAAATAAATCTGCGATGCTCAATTGTGTAATTCTTGGTGATTTCTTATGATCAGGTAACTGTATTGTATTCGTGCACACAACTTCTTCTAAAACCGAATTATTAATTCGTTCTATTGCTGGTGGTGAAAAAAGCGGATGCGTGCAAGCAGCATAAACCTTTTTTGCGCCTCTATCAAGAAGTGCTTGTGCTGCGGATGTAATTGTTCCAGCAGTATCAATCATATCATCGATAATAATCGCTATTCTTCCTTCAACTTCCCCTACAATTCCCATTACTTCTGAGACATTAGGAGCGGGTCTTCTTTTATCAATTATCGCAATTGGACAATTCATAATATCCCCCATTTTACGAGCTCTAACAGCACCACCGTGATCAGGAGCAACAATAACCACTTTGTCTTCAAAATGTTTTTCTTCAAAATAATTTACAATGATTGGCATTGCTCTAAAATTATCTATTGGGATATCAAAGAACCCTTGGATTTGTGCTGCATGTAAATCCATCGCAAGCACTCTAGTTGCGCCAGCGGTTTCAATTAAATTCGCAACCAATTTAGCTGAAATTGGTTGTCTAGATTTAGACTTTCTATCTTGCCTAGAATAACCGTAATAAGGCATAATAACATTAATCGTTTTCGCTGATGCACGTTTCATTGCATCGATCGTAATTAATAATTCCATGATATTCTCATTGACAGGTTCATGTGTAGGTTGCACTAAAAAAACATGATGACCTCGAACTGTCTCCTCTAAATTTACTCCGATTTCACCATCCGCAAATCGACTTAAGTCAATCTTGCTTAGTGGAATACCAGACAACTCAGAAATTTCAGTTGCTAATTTTTTATTTGCACTTAGACTAAATAACTTAACTTTTTGACCGTCTATGATTGCCATACGAGCCTCCTGATTTTTTCAATTATTCTTAACCTTATATACAATATCACTTTAACATAAAAAAAGCAAAAATAAAATGCAACTTTATAAAAAAGTTACACTTATTTTTTATTTCTATTCAACTTCTTCGTCAAGCTTGTTGTATGCTTCAATAACCGCATTTTCTATAACATTGCGGGTCTCTTGATTAATTGGATGAGCTACATCTTTAAACTCGCCATTTGGCATCTTTCTACTTGGCATAGCAACAAACAATCCCGCTTTCCCATCAATAATACGCAATTCATGAACTACAAAACATTCGTCAATTGTGATTGCAGCGATGGCTTTCAATCGGTTTTGACCATCAAACTTCTTAACTCGTACGTCTGTAATATTCATTCTCCCACCTCGCGTCTTCTTTACTACTTTAATTAATTATATCATACCTAGAAAACGGTTTCAATGTATTTTTTTGCATAAATCCCTTAACTACCGTATTTTCGTCAGCAATGTAGTATATTTTTCATCGAAATTGGATTGAATTTCTTTTAACTTCTTCTTTTTTTTAGATAATGCATAGACTGTAGATCCAGAACCACTCATTAAAACAGCTCGTAATCCTTGATCAATAAGCGCATTTTTTATATTACGTACTTCAGGCACCAATTCAAAGCTAATAGGTTCCAATGCATTGTACAATTCACGAACAACCAGCTCATAGTTGTCATTGTAAATAGCATTGGTCATATTACTAATTTTTCGATCCACCAAATCTTCTTCTTTTACTTTAGAAAAAACGTCTTTTGTCTGAATATGGATTTTAGGATTCACAAGTAGAACATACGCACTTAAGTGTTTATCTAAGAAGAAAAGTTCCTCACCCTTACCTCTTGCAATGCATAATTTATTATGAATACAAAAAGGAATATCTGCTCCTAGACTAGCACTTAATTTCACCATGTCTTCCTTCGATAAATTCAATTTCCATAATCGATTTAGCCCACGAAAAGTAGCCGCAGCATCAGCACTACCACCTGCTAAACCACCTGCTATCGGTATATTTTTTTTAATATGAATATGCGCTCCTTTAGTCACTCCAAATTCTTCTTGTAATAACTTGGCTACATCATAGACAATATTCTCTTCTTGTTTTTTTGTAATTTCAATGTTTGACGTGACTACAATTTCTCCTGTTTGATTCTCTTTAAAATTAAGCTCATCATGTAACTCTAAAGCTGCCATCACCATTTCCAAATCGTGATACCGATCAAATCTTTTCCCAACAATGTTTAAGAACAAGTTAATTTTTGCATAAGCTTTCTCTTTCATGTAGTCACCTCCTAAAAATTCATTATTCACTTACAACATATCGTGGATAAAAATAAGTATGCATTTTTATAAAATCTTCTACCTTACATTTTTCTGCTCTAATATTTCCTTCATATCCAAGATGTTCAAGATCACTAATTAAATGTATTTTATCTACGTTTAAAAAAGTATATAGATTATTCACTAGTGTTTTTCTACGTTGTGTAAACGCTGCCTTAACAAACCGTATAAAATGTTGTTGATCTAATACGCGATCTTTCGTACTTTTTCGATCTAATACAATCACTGCACTATCAACATTCGGTTCAGGAATAAACACTGTTTTCGGTATTTTCATTCCAAAACTTGCATGTGTCATATACTGAATAATAACGCTCAATGCATTATAATCTTTCGTACTAGGCTCTGAAGTCATCCTTCTAGCTACCTCAAGCTGCATCATAAAGACCATTCGTCTAATCTTTGTACTTTCTTCTAAAATCTTAAAAATAATTGGTGTTGTAATATAATATGGTAAATTTGACACAACCACAACCTCTTGATCTAATGTCAAAAAGTGTTCAATATCAGAATCAACATCCCGTTTTAAAAAATCATCTTCTATTAAGTGAAACTTATCATTTAAAAATTGTTGTTCTAATATAGGAATAAAATCTTTGTCGATTTCATAAGCCAATACTTTTTTCGATTGTTCTAGCAATATTTCCGTTAAACTACCTAACCCTGGACCAATCTCAATGACAGAAGTTTCTTCATTAACACCTGATAATCGGACGATTTTTTTTAGTATATTTTGATCGACCAAAAAATTTTGACCAAATTTTTTCTTCGCTTGCAGTTTGTTTGTATTTAATAGATCTTTGATCTTTGATGCTTTTCCTATATTCGCCATGAATTCATCTCCTTAAAGCTTCTTCTATATCTTCTCTCACAATACCAAACATACATAATTTTTTATAAAATGTTTTGCCATTATCCAATCCAATACCCAGCTTTTCTCCTAATTCTCTTCGCAACTTTTTTGAATTTTCATGACCAACAAGCCCCATATCATACATATCAAATAACAACAACGATTGTCCATTTTTTTCACTAGTTGATAATATATGATTGAGTGCTTCTTTAATTTTATCCTTAGATACGTGTTCAACACCAACTTTTTTCTTATTCCTAGAAATTGCATCTTCTTTTTTAACATACGCGTGGTGTGTTGATCCTACAACATTATTTATAATACGTCTAATTCTTTCTCCTTGCATATCAGGATCCATCAATAGTATCAAACCTCTATTTTCATTGAGGATTTTTAGCTCATCTAATGTTTCTTTTGATACCTCACTACCGTTTGTGATCATAACATCTGCATTTGGATAAATCTCTTTTATCAAACTTAAATCATGCATTCCCTCAACAACAATGACTTCTTTAAATGTATTTTCTTTAGCGTAATCCATGTTTTTCAAAATACTCATTCATTCTTTCTAATTCACTTGGAATTTCTATTTTCTGTGGGCACTTAGGTAAACATTCTCCACATTCAATGCACATAGATGCATCCGCATCTTCTTTAACTAAATGGGCAAATGATCTTTTCGCTCTATCTTCATCTTGATACATTGAATAAGCATTGAATATCCTAAAGTTTCCTGGAATATTCACACCGTGAGGACAAGGCATACAATAATTACAAGATGTACAAGGAACTTCTTCTAATTTCAATAAATCTTCTCTTACTTCCATAATAAGCTTCGATTCATCTTCATTTAAAGAATCAAAATGAGCAAAAGTCTCAATATTGTCTTTCACTTGTTCAAAGTTACTCATACCACTTAAAATTACTTTGACATTCGGAAGACTTCCTACATAACGAAACGCCCAAGAAGCAATTGATTTATTTGGTTCTCT
>DFNN01000043.1 GCA_002376065.1 Caryophanales bacterium UBA3566 | reverse complement strand
TTCCCCTTTAACCAAGGATCAATGATGATATTTGCATCTTTTGTCTCAAACAAGAAACACGCTTGTCCATAAAATGTAATCTTCATCTTCACACTCCTAAGAAAAATTTAATGATAAAACTAAATATGAAAGAAACAAACGCAACACCCAAACTAATCGTCACCATTTCTAAGAAACGGCGTCTAAAGTTTAAGTCTTTTGCGACACTAATATAAAAATTAAAAACAAAGATGATGATAATCACAATTGCAATCGTCATTCCTAAAGCAACATAAACATTAAGTCCGATTAAGAAAGGAATAATCATCAACGTTACTGCGACCAAATACGCACTCCCCGTATAAATCGCAGAAACCAATGCTTCTTTATGAGGTTCATCTTGCTTCGTCGCAAGATATTCACTACTAGCCATCGAAAAAGCCGCAGCTACACCTGTAATTAACCCAGCAAGAGCAACCGTATTAGGATCTTGCAGTGCAAATGTTAACCCTGCTAAGGCACCCGTTAATTCAACCAACGCATCATTCAATCCAAGGACGATACTACCCACATATTTTAATCGTTCTTCATGAAACGAATTAATCAGTTCTTCTTCATGACGCTCTTCATCAGCTAGTACTTCCTTGATTCCGTGTACTGTACCTTCCATTTGTTCATAAACTACTTGAGCATCTTCTTCACCCTTCTCCATCAGTTTAGCAACAAATGTGAGTCCGAAAATATAGGAAAGGATCATCCAAAAAAGAATCTTAAACTTATTAGGGTTGATTGTTTTATCACTAAATGTTCTAAAGAACTCATAATGTCTAAATTCATCTTTTGATATTTGTTCTAAGAGCGATTTTCTTTCTTCATTGGTCTCTCTTTTTGCGAGTCGATCATATAAAAATGCACTCGTAATTTCATCTTTTTGCATTTTAATAATTAGATTCATTGTCTGTTTATCTATGGTCACATTCTCTTCCAAAATTCCACCTCTAATCTATATTCTTTGCACGCTTTTTAAATGGTCTTGCCAAAATGTTTACGACACTTTTCGGGAAGAATGTTAATCCCTGTGTAATAATGATTGGCATCATTTTGATTGCTTCAAAATAGGCCATCCTCCTAATTTCTCTACGCGTTAATAATTTGTTGTCCAAAAACAGATAACTCCTGGTCACTACACCGACACGACAAGTTAGTAAAGCATTCGAAATACCACCTAATACAGATGAAGATATTGTTTTTAAGAATGGTAAATCAGTCATTGTTTCACCAATCTTAGAAGGCAATAATTCATTGATCTCTAAATCTTCTATACCTTCTGCGACAATGCTAGTGATTAAAACATTCAAACTAAGTTTTCCTAAGTTAGGATAACTTGGTCTGAATCCAGCCATCGTAACAATTTCTTTGATCATTTTGACATTGATTGTTAAGGTTGACAACATATCAAGATTTCCATTTTGTGATAAAGCTGTAGATACAAGGACTGTTTTCGCATTCTTAATGATCAATTGATTGATTTCTTCTTTGATCGTTGTATTAAAAATCGTCTTCATACTTTCTTTAAGCATGACTTTATCATTCATTGATTCACTCAACAATACCTTATCGGCCTCAGTTAAGTATTCATTTTTCATCATGTTCTTTGCGGCATCTTTATAAATTTTCGCTCGTTTATCTTCATCCAACAATGCATCGACACTAAATGTCGGTGCGAACAAAATAATACGCAACGGATTAATGATTAATACATATGCTAAAAGCACGCTCACACCATAAAATGCATATTCAACATACGGATGGACAGTACGTAAACGCAATCCTACATCAATGACATTTGATACAACGAGTAAAGCAATCACTAACGCAGAACCGATTCCTACAAGAATCCATAATTTTTTACCTTTCATCTAAATCACCTCTCACAAGTATTTTACCATAAGTTTGCCCTTTTTAACTAAAGAAAAAACTCCTTTAAGGAGTTATTCGTATGGATGATCCTTTTGAAAATGATGATAATATTCCATCACTACTTGATGAGAAAAAGGTGTTTCTCTTTGTTCAATCATTTGTTTTAAAGTATTCAACTCTTGTTCCAATATTTTTTTTAAATCTTTGGGGTAATCCATGCGTTCTTTGTGACGATTATACTCATTGCGATCTAATGTTGTAAAAGAATAATCATCAACCACTTTGACATCTAAATCATAATCAATATATTTCAGTGCCTCATCATCTCTGACATATGGGGAAGCAATATTACAATAATAATGAATTCCAGTGCGCTTAATGATGCCAATGACATTGAACCAACGTTTCTTAAAAAACCAAGAAATAGATGGTTCTCTTGTATGCCAAAATCGCCCATTAGATTCAATGACTTTTGTTCGATGATTGGCAACAATAATATAATCATCCGTCTCTTCAATGACAGTTGCTTTTGCCCATATGCGGTGGAGTGATTCATCATGCTTGTAACTTTGTATTTGGATCGTTTCACCAATCATATTGACCTCTCCTTTATTTTAATAAATAATCTTTACCTTTTAATTTTTCTGGTTCAAACTTAGACAAATCTTTGTACCCTTGTTGGCGCAAAGCTTCATAAGCAAGAATCGCAACCGTATTACTTAAATTCAAGCTACGAACTACTTCTGTCATAGGTAACCGTAAACAAGTTTCTAAATGAGGAGCGAGAATTTCTTTAGGAATTCCACTAGACTCACTACCAAAAATTAAATAAACATCTTCATCTATATCACGTAAATCAACATCACTAGGCGCCTTTTGCCCATAGCGTGTGATAAAGAAATAGTGTCCTTTATTTTTCGCTTTAAAATCATCAAAATCAGGATAAACTGTATATTCAACATGTTCTAAATAATTCGCCGCACTCCTTCTTACTTTCTTGATGTCTAAACTAAACCCGAGTGGTTCAATCAAATGCAACTTCATATTTGTCGCAGCGCATGTTCGCATAATGTTTCCAGTATTTTGTGGTATCTCTGGATGATACAAAACAATATGATTCATATTATTCAACCCTTTTCAATTGTTCTAATGATGCCTCTGCAGTTTCAATAAACCAAGGTACATCTACATATTTTTTGATTTGTTCTTCAATCAAAGGAATTGCTTCCTTGATTTGTTGATTAGCAAGCAAGACAATCGCATTGCGTTTCATCACCAACAACCCTTTCCAACTAGAAGCATTATCATGATACAATTCATGATACTCCTTGTTGGTCATTCTAAGCAATTCAAGTAAATTGATTTGCTCTAAACCATTCGGTTCAAATTCAGGATGCATATGAAAATCTATTGCCTTGTTTTTCGGACAAACTACTTGGCAAATATCACACCCATAAACCATCTTTTTTAAAGGTTTTCGCATTGATGATGTGAATGGTATTTTCGCTTGGGTTGTATAAGAAATACAACGCTCCATATGAAAATACTCATCTAGTGCATTTGTCGGACATAAATCAACACAAATTGTGCACTCACCACAATCATCAACATCATCAACAGTGGTTTCGATCTTCTCATCTATGAGGATCGTTGCTAAATAAAGATACGTACCATATGTTGGATGAATCAGAAATTGATTCTTTCCAATGTATCCCATATGAGACAACTTTGAAGCAAAACGTTCATCAATCGTCATGGAATCCACTTCTGCTTTTACTTTGAATCCTAACTGTTTTAATTCTTTTGTCATTAACTCAAGTTTTTCTTGAAAAACCAGATGGTAATCTTTTCCATAACTATATCGTGAGAGTATTCCATAAGGTTTTCCTTTATATTTTACTGTTTCACTTGGATAAGCTAAACCTACGGTGATGATGGTTTGAAAAGATTGATCAATATTCGCGTGATGGTATCTATCATTACGCATTAACGCGTTTCTTTTTTTAAGATATTCATCCACCGATACGAAAGCATATGTATCAACGTATTTATTGACGATTTTTTTAATATTTTCCTTCATCATCATACCTCATCACTATCCTTGATAATAGGTTCGAATTTTCTCCCTTAAGTCTTCATCGAATACATTGTTTTTCAACATCTCAATTTCAAATTTATAAGGTGGATAGACTCGATCTTTTGCCCCTTCTTCTTTTGATACAAAAGGTGTTTCCAATATTTTAGGAACATTGATTAATTTTTCATGATGAACAATGTAACTAATCGCATCAAATCCTAAATACCCAAATCCTATATTTTCGTGTCTATCTTTTGAAGCACCCACATCGTTTTTCGAATCATTGATGTGCAATACAGAAAGTTTTTCTAAACCGATAATTTCATCAAACTCTTTTAATACCTTATCGAAATCATCTCTAGTTGTATACCCAGCATCATTTGTATGACAGGTATCAAAACAAACACTCAATCTTGACGCATCATCAACACCATCCATAATCGCTCTCAATTCTTCAAATGAACGACCAACTTCTGTCCCTTTACCTGACATAGTTTCAAGTGCGATTAATACATCATAATCTTTTGTTTGTGCGATGACTTTATTCAAACTATCAACGATAAATTTGATTCCTATTTCACTACCTTGTTTGACGTGCGCTCCTGGATGTAACACAATTTGTTTTGATCCAATCGCCGCAGTTCTTCTAATTTCCTCAGCGAAAAACGCAATTGCGAAATCGCGTTTCTTTTCATCTGGATTGGCAAAATTCATAATATATGGTGCATGAACAACAATGTGTTCAGTCTTTAAAT
>DFNN01000056.1 GCA_002376065.1 Caryophanales bacterium UBA3566 | reverse complement strand
GATTGTTTAATACTATCCATAAAATCATCTGATGCTTTGGTGATACTATCATTAATGGATGGTTGTTTATGACATACCTTCGTAGCCAAAACACAATGTATCCCAAGTGTATCTAACGCTTCTTTTACCTCTTCTAGCATATCTGCGACAAATGTCGCATCACTAGGACAAAGTAGTTCTAAGCGGTCATTGTCTTGTTCAATTTGAAAATCAATAATCGCATTAAATCGAGGCTTTTTACTCGATAACTTTTTAATAACAAAATCATAATATTCTGGCAATTCTTGATAATCTAGATTGTTGTAAGAAATTTTAAATTCACATCTACTAATCGATGGTAGTTTGCTTGGTAATGCATCCATCTTTTCTGCAAACAATGTAAATTCACTAATTGGCAGAACATTTTCAAGGGTAATATCAAAAAACCAACAATGGTCGGCTTCATTTACGGTCATTTCATTAATCTTTCCACGGTAATTTTCTGCCTCTGTGATACCGAGTAAATCTAGTAATTTTTTTAGTCTGTCGCTCATTTTTTTCACTCCGAATCGTTGCTAAATATATTATACCATATTAGACACTAATTTTTTCCCCAATAAAAAAAGTAGAAGAGATTTTCTACTATTTTTTATTCGAATTCAATATGAACTTTATCTTGTAATATTTCTTCTAACGCTTGCCCTACTGGTTTACTACAAATAGAGTCAACCGCAACATGTCCCTCTTCACGAATAATTTTTGCACGTTTTGCTGAAGCATATGCTAACTTATATTTTGAATCAATTTTTGTCAGCAAATTATCGATTGATGGGTAACGTAATCCTTCTTTATTTTTCAATTATTTCACCTCTAACATTTGATTATATTTATAAATAGAACGTTCTGTCTTCGCATGTTCCGCACGAATGATCGCTAAGATACGATCGGCCGCATTGGTGACTTCATCATTGACTACGATGTAATCATACTTATGGGCGAGTGGGAACTCACGTTCTGCTTTTTCCATACGTTTTTGAATCGTTTCTGGATCTTCTGTTCCTCTTCTTAATAGACGTCTATATAACGCTTCTTTATTTGGTGGCGCAATAAAGACAAAGACTGCGTCTTTTGCTTTTTTACGTACTTGCAATGCACCTTGAACTTCAATTTCTAATACAACTTCTTTTCCAAGTTTCAGTTGCTCATCAACCTTATCCTTCGGCGTTCCATAATAATGACCGACAAATTCGGCATATTCAATAAACATTTCTTCCCTTATACGTCGCTCGAATTCTTCCTTTGACACAAAATAATAATCTTCCCCGTCAACTTCTCCTTCACGTGGAGGACGTGTTGTCATTGAAATAGAATACACCAAATCGTGACCTTCCATTTCAAAGAGTGCTTTACGCACCGTTCCTTTACCAACACCAGAAGGACCACTTAGTACAACTAATAAGCCTCGTTCATTGAGTTTCACGAATTATGTCCCTCCTTTGCGCGACATCTATTATTTATTTTATATCATACCACTAATAACGAAAAATTGTAAGTATTTCATTACTTTTTTTTCATCTTTTTTACAAAATCATCAAACACCTATTCATTTTTCTTTTCTAACAACTATGTTATAATGTTCTAGGGTGATATATATGAGTTATGATGGCGTTGTTTTACACCATATCATAGAAGAACTAAAAAACAAACTAACAACAGGTAGAATTACCAAAATATATCAATTAAATCAATACGATTTGTTGTTTCACATTTACGCAAACAATGAGAAACATCAACTCTTTTTTTCAGCATCTCCAAATTACGCACGCATGCATCTCACAACGATGCCCCAAGATAAACCAAAATCACCACCGAATTTTTGTATGTTTTTACGCAAACATCTTGAAGGTGGTATCATCGAAAATATTGAGCAAAAAGAAAATGACCGTGTCGCAATCTTTGACATCAAAAAACGTGACGAACTTGGTGACTTAGTCATCAAAAAAATCGTTTATGAAGCAACCGGTAGACACAGCAACTTCATCATCACGGATAATGACTATAAAGTACTAGAAGCAATCAAACATGTGATGCCTTTTGATGACGCCGCAAGAACAGTTTATCCAAGTAGTTTCTATGTCTTTCCAGAAACAAATCAAATCAACCCATTTCGTTTGACCTATCAAGAAGACTTTTTTAACGACCCAAACAATTTTACAGACAAAAAAATCAGACAAACATTTATGGGATTTTCACCATTAATCGCAAGCGAGATTATCTACTTATTCGAACATGAAAATCAATCAATGAAAGAAGCATTAAAAAGCGTTACTACAAAAAAAGAACCACTCATTATAAGAAATGAAAAAGACATCTTCTATGCATTTGATTTACAACACAAAGAAGGAACAAAAGATGTCTACAATTCAATGAATGAATGTGTCGACCGTTTTTACTTTAAACGCGATCAAATCAATCAACTCAAACAACAATCAAAAGATGTCATCAAATTCATCGACCATAAAATCGATAAACTTGATGATAAGATTGATAAATTATCAAACGACTTAAACAAAACTAATGATTTATCTAGTTTTCGTAAAAAGGGAGAACTCATTATTGCCAATCTTCACAAGATGAAAAAAGGAGATAAAACACTTAGTTGCCATGACTACTATGATGATGAAGAAATTACTATCCCTTTAGATGAAACCAAAACACCTATCCAAAATAGTGAGCGCTATTTTAAACAATACAAAAAAAGAAAAGCAAGCATTCCTCATTTAGAAAGACAAATCAAACTTGCCAAAAAAGAACGAGCTTACTTTGAAAACTTACAACATCAAATCAAACACGCAACCGCCAAAGATGTTGAAGAAATCAAAGAAGAATTGATTCACTATAAATATATGAAATCTTCAAAACAAAAGAAACAGATGAAATCAAAACCAAATTTTGAAAAATTTATTGATGATGATGGAATTGAAATCTTGGTTGGTAAAAATAATTTACAAAATGATTATATCACCAACAAACTAGCTAAATACAACGAGGTATGGTTCCACGTTCAAAACGCACCAGGTAGTCATGTTTTGGTCAGACAATCATTTCCTCTAAGTGAAACAACCATTAGAACAGCGGCAATGCTCGCAAGTTACTTCTCTTCTTTAAGAGATTCAAGTAGTGTACCAGTAGATTATTGTGAAGCGAGATACATCAAAAAAATCAAAGGTAAAATGAATAGCAATGTTATTTACTCTAACCAAAAAACGATTTATATTGATCCAGAAGAATCTTTCGTGATTGAATTAAGAGAAAATAAAAAAGCATGAATCCTAACTCGGATTCATGCTTTTTTCACTCAAATACTTGAAATTCTAATGTTAAATTATTTGGATCTTTCGCAAAGAACTGATAAATCTGAAACTGTTCATTATGATGTGGTTGTTCACATTCCACGACGTCTTTTAATAACTCATACATCGCATCTACTTCTTTGATACTATCATATACAAAGGTAATACATGTGTGGTTATTCTTTTGGGATGGATGGTGAGTACAAAATCCAATCTTTCCTAAACCATTCACATCATATATATGACAAAGTCCTTGATTTTTATCTAAAGTCCAACCCAAGAATTTTTGATAAAAATCTTGTGCCTTTGTTAAATCATCGACCTTATAAAAATGAATAATTTCTTTCATAAGTCCTCCTATAACACAATCAATATCAATTGGTCATTCGCTTGTATTTCAATCTTTTCTTGTGTCGATAAACTACCTTCAAAAATATGCATCACATCATCTTTGATATACCCTATTAGGGTATATTTTTTATCGAATGACTCATATATTGATCGCAACATTTGGTGAGAATGCGCAAATGAAATAGGGAACGATGTATCCAAAATATCTTTTGCTTCATAAATAAAGACTGCTTGATCATCAACACCATCGCCATTCTTTTCTATCGTGAGTAAATTTTCATAGAAGATAGCGGTTTTTGGATAGAGAGCAAGTTTGCTTAATAATAGAGAAATAATCTTATTACTGATAATCGTATTTTCAATATTAAATCCTTGTACTAGTGGGTCGTTTTTTGGATCAAGCAACTCAACAACTATGTTGATGTTTTCATGACGCAAATGTTCTTCTAAATAAATTAATGAATCAATGACATTCGCGTCTAATGCATCTAGTTGTTGTGCTTCATCACTCAATAATAGAATATAGGCTTTATGGTTATGTTCATTCAATGATTTCACCATATCAGGTATTTCACTAGGTTCAATCCATTTTGTTTCATAGATGTTATCATTGAGTTCTTCGTAAGCCTTAAATGATTCTAATATAAACTGAAGTTTGTTGTTTTTACCAATAATATATACACTCAAATTTTCTTTTGATTGATATTCTTTCGTCTTCAATATAATCGGTTCTAAGATGTGTTGCGCTTCTTTCAGTTTTGCTTCTCTTTCACTACCTGACAAGACAAATGTTTTATTGTCTATCCTTGCAAGAGGTACATTATGAGAATATTTGAGTAGCACATCATCAAAGGATACATCACCGATATTGTAGGCTTCTGCGCCTTCAAAACTAAAGAGTGTTAAGTAGACTTCCTCCATTTCTTTTTGAAGAATAGTTTGCACAATGATTTGTCCTAAACGACGATCAAAACAGATCGGAATAATCTCATAATCATTTAAAGCAGGAACGATATTAGATAACGTTAGTATTTTTTGTTTTGTTTCAATTTTTTTAATTTCAGAGACAATGGTTACATCATTTCTTAAACTCGCTTGTCCTAAACTCAGAATAACTTTAATGACATTCAAATCACTTTTTGATAAATCCATTCCAATATCTTCATGATCATCCTTGTTCATGATCAGTACAGCCTTTGCTTGTTCAATAGATACATCATGTAAATCTGATTTGATCAAAGGATCGCCCTTTTTGACAAGGACATTAATGTTGGTGATTTTGTCTTTTTTCTTCGTATTCTTACGAATAACATTCATGATTTGTTTTTCTGCGGTGGTTTTATCAACATCTGCTAAAATCATCAATGTCACATTTTTATCATCGATAAACAAAAGATCACTTACAAGTTCTGGTACTTTATTATTCCAGTTTAAAATCAATACATGGTTTTCCAAATAGATTTGTCCAGATCCTGCATCTTTCTTCTCAAAATATTCTTTAATAGTATTGGTTGTGAGCGCAATAATCACACCTGAGAACAAAACAATCCCAATGACCAATACAATCACTGCTAAAAACAAGGTATTTGGATTTTCAATCGTTAGAATTGCGTTTGGTGTAAGCATCCATTTGACAGTCCCATTCGCAAATGCATCAATAAATGATGTAAAAGAATCATCAATTGAAAGTGCAATCAATGCGGCGATGACTAAAATAATGATGTTGATTAAGACCATTAATAAAATCACAAATATTTTTGGACGTTTATAGGTTTTGATGCTGACATACGAACGAGCTTGTAAAAGTTTTTGTTTGAGTTTTTTCACAGACCTCACCTCTCCTTTATTATATATAGGGGAGGTACTTTCTTCAAGAAAAAAAGACAACCGAAGTTGTCTTATTTAGATTTATTGATGATTTCTTCTTGTATCATATGGATGAATTCCTTTGTTGGTACTGTAACTTGCTCTTTTTCACCATATTTACGGTAAGTCACTGTTTCATTATTTACCTCATCATCACCAACGACGATTTGATATGGAATTTTTTCTGTTTGAGCTGCACGAATTTTATATCCAAGTTTTTCTTCTCTCATATCAAGTTCACTACGAAGGTCATAATCAATGAACAAATCATTGATTTTTTTCGCATACTTATCATGATTATCAAGCGAAACAGGGATGACACGTATTTGTGTTGGTGCCAACCAAGTTGGGAATGCTCCTTTGTATTGTTCTAGTAAAATACTCATTAAGCGTTCCCAAGTAGAAATTAACCCTCTATGAATAACGACTGGACGATGTTTTTCTCCATCTTGTCCGATATAAGTTAAGTCAAAGCGCTCTGGTAATAAGAAGTCTAATTGTACGGTAGACATGGTAATAACGTGCCCCATTGCAGTACGTACTTGAATATCGATTTTTGGTCCATAAAAAGCAGCTTCACCAGTCATCGCAGTGTATTCGATACCTTCTTCATCAAGCAATTCTTTCATTAATTTCTCAGCCAAATCCCAAAGTTCATCATTATCGTGGAATTTACCTTTGGCTTTATCACGTAATGCAAGTTCGACATACTCAATTTCTAATCCTAGATCATCAATTGCTTGTAAAATCAAATTGTAAGCATCCAGTACTTCTTTTTTAATTTGATCTTTTCTGACAAATAAATGAGCATCTGTTAATGTCATAGCACGTACACGTTCTAATCCACTCAACGCACCACTTGCTTCATAACGATGTTGTGTAACGATTTCTGCATAACGAATTGGTAAATCACGATAACTACGTAAATCCGATTTATACACGATCATATGATGAGGACAACTCATCGGGCGCAACACAAATGTTTCACCATCTCGCTCCATCACTGGAAACATGTTTTCACGATAGTGATCCCAGTGGCCACTAATCTCATACAATCTTTTTGTTCCAAGTACTGGTGTTGATACATGTAAATACCCAGCTTTTTTCTCTAATTTATACACATAATCTTCCAAAATCTTTCTCACTGTATATCCGTTAGGCAACCATAAAGCAAGTCCTTGCCCGGCATCATTTGATAACTCAAATATTCTTAATTCTTTACCGAGTTTACGGTGATCACGCTCTTTACGTTCAGCCAGTATTTCAAGATGTTTCTCTAAATCTTCTTGAGTAAACCATGCTGTACCATAAATACGTTGAAGTTGATTTCGTGAAGAATCTCCTCGCCAATAAGCTCCAGCGATACTTAACAGTTTAAAGAACTTAATGTTTTTTGTGTTCCCAATATGTCCACCACGACAAAGATCTGTAAATTCATTTTGACTATACACTGTAATGATTTCATCTTCTGGTAAATCTGTAATCAATTCTGTTTTATATGGATCATCATTAAAGAACGCAAGTGCTTCTTCTCTTGATAATTCCTTTCGCTCCATTGATTGTTGCTCTTTTACTATACGACGCATCATATTTTCGATTTTTAACAAATCTTCTTCACGAATAGGTTCTTTTGTATCAATGTCATAATAGAATCCTTCACGAATTGCTGGACCAACCCCGAATTTTGCATCAGGATATAATCTTTTTACTGCTTGTGCCATTAGATGTGCTGCACTATGATTCAATACTTCAAAAGCTTTTTGATCTTTTCTAGTAATAATTTCAACACTAGCATCTTCTTCAATTGGACGATTCAAATCATAAAGATCACCATTGACATATCCAGCAACACTTTGTTTTTTTAAACTAGAAGATATGTCCCCTGCAATTTGTTCAATTGAAATACCGCGCTCATACTCTTTAGAAGTTCCATCTGGAAACGTAATCTTAATCATTGTTTTTCCTCTTTTCTATCATATTTGATTTTATTAATTTCATCTTTTTCTTGAATCGCATTAACCAAGTCAATATCATAAATATTCGCTATATGATTCACAAAATGCAAAATATCATACAACTCATACTTAATGTTTTGTTTCAATTTTTCTGTTAAACCCTCCGTCAATTCTCTTCGAATCTCAACAGAAAGTTCACCAACCTCTTCCACCAGTTTTAACATCACTTGCATTTTCAACTCTGGTTTATGATCAATCGTTTTAATATATGTTTGTAGTTCTTTGACTGTCATGTTGTCTTCTAACATGTTTTCACCTCCAAAAATAAAAAAAGTCCCTCTAAATAAATAGAAGGACGAAATATCGCGGTACCACCTTAATTCTAGCTTTCACTAGCGCTCAAACTCTTAACGCGAGTAACGGACATCTCTTTCGAGGTCTACTTCGTGGGAGTAATTTATATTGTTTGATGCGTAGCTTTCACCATCCTACGTCGCTTTAACATAAACCAAAATAAATCATGTCCACTTCATCGTATTTCACTTTTATATTATACAAGAAAAAAGCAATATGTCAAAAGATATTACATTTTGAACTCTTCGGTCAACGAAATGATTCGTGCAATAATACGGAATGCCTTCATTTTTTCTGCTTTTTGATCATTATCCACCATGTAAGCACCTAGTTCTTTACGCGCTACATTTGATGTGAAGAAAGTCGGTTTATGGTCTAATAAACGATGTTGTAAGATTGGTCCTAAAATTTCATCTCTCACCCAAGCGCTATGTGCTTCTCCACCAATATCATCAAGCATCAAAACATCCGCAGTTTTTAATTTACTAACTATACCTGACAATGAGTTATCACGGATAGATGATTTAAACTCACGGACCAAATCAGGATAATAGGCAATCATTACATGGTATCCCTTTTTAATCAATTCATTGGCAAGAGCTCCAAGAGAATATGTTTTTCCTTGTTGATATTCTCCAAAAAGGTACATTCCTTTGACATCTTCACCACGTGAAAATTCATTGATGAATTTCATCATTTCACGATAGATATCCATACGATTTGATGAATTTGTTCGGTAATCTTCAAGTGTCGCATCCTTAATCGCTTTTGGCATATATAACGCATCAATTAAATCGTCTTTTCTTGACAAACTTTTTTGATGTTCCATAAAATGACAATCATTATAATATAACCTTATGTCACCATTGATAAATTTCAACTCAGGAGTCATACCAACGGTATCTAGCTTACATTTATCAAGTCCAGTACACTCTTCACAAATATGTTTTTCATCACGATATCGAAGAAAAGAAATTAAGTTTTCTT
This sequence comes from Caryophanales bacterium UBA3566, assembly GCA_002376065.1. Taxonomy (GTDB): domain Bacteria; phylum Bacillota_I; class Bacilli_A; order Izemoplasmatales; family Izemoplasmataceae; genus UBA3566. The sequence goes on along the minus strand of DFNN01000056.1, from coordinate 3,151 downwards.
CAACTGTTTGAGCATCTAAATCATGATCAAGAAAAAAACGTTTCAGTAAAGGATCTTTTAACAACTCATCAACAAGCGCCTCTTTATCAATCTTTTGATACGAAAATCTCATTTTCTCCATCTTCTCACCTACAACTTATCAATATAGTCTTCAAGCCAATCAGATTCAATATCCTTTGGCAGTACATTTTTTTCTTTTTTGTATTGTTTTGTTTGCTTTTTATTTTGACTTGTCTTTCTTTGTTTGACAAATTCAAGTGCTTCTTCAAATGTCGACACTTTTCCTCTTTGCCATTCCACGGCTATTTTTTCAAAATAGTTGTAGGAAGGAAATGACCCATCAGCTTGTCCAATTCCATACACAAGCAAAAAGTTGATGACTTCACTCGGAAAATTGAAATTTGACAACAACGTTTCAATCGTACGTAGTTCTGTCGTTGCGACATTACTATCAAATATCGCACCGAGTAAATGAAGAGGGTTTTCCTTTTTACAAAGTTCTAATATCTCTTTATTTCCACTAACTGAAGTTGATTCTTCTTCATGATCTTTATGTTCAAAACGGAACCAATACTCAGCATTTTTTTGCAGTTTCTCAATATCAATATTACGAGATTGATCAACACTATCCATAAACACTTTTTGCATCGTAAATTCATCGAGTTGATAGACATAAGAAAGGCGAGCAATCTTTTCTTTTATCTTGTTCGTAATTTTGCGTTTATCCACAAAGTTTTTTGATAGACCGCCTAAAAATAATTCAAAATCAAAATGATTATTTTTTAATTCCATATGTGAGGATTTATTTTGTTGCAGTTGTTTTGTCACAGTGACTTGTGCAGGAATAGATTTAAAAACTTCATCAAATGAACTAGTAATGTTTTTAAACCCGCTTTTTGCAACATCATGCATACGAAACAAATTGATTAAAAAATGAAATTGTACTTCGCCAACTTCATTGAATAAAAACGCTCCAAGAGATCCGTCTTTGATGAATGCTTCTGCGGACAAAGGAGCAATTAATTCATACAAATACAAGTCTTCATTTTGATATACAATCAGTAACCCTAATGCTTCAAGTTTTTTTCTTGCTTCTAAAAAATCAACTGGTGATAGTTTCAACAAATCAAATAAGTCCCGATGAATATATTTTTCTTCTTTTTTCTTATTTCTCTCTTGAAGTGCGACAAGAGTCAAATAAAGACTATATGCATTACAACCAATAATTGGTTGATAAAGCAAGGTGAACACATGGTGTTCATCTTGATCGATTGAATGATAAGTAATCAGTTGAAATTCTGTATAACGTTCAAATGTCATTGCATCACTTTGGTCAAATGTATATCCAAATAACGATACAATTTGTCTATCTCTCTAAATGGTTTATTAAGACCAATAAAAGAATAAATTTGCACTTTAATATCAACAGAAGTTTTTGTTGGTTTGAGTTGTAAAATGGTGATAATGAGATGGAATTTTCGTGTCTTAATAAACAGTTCGCGATGTTCATCATCGACATTTTCCACATGCAGTTTTCGCTCTTTAGCGTACGCCAAACAAGCTTCTTTTACAGCTTTATAATTTGCTTTATAGTATCGACTTTTTAAAGACGGATTCAAAGCATGTTCACTTGTTTCTGCGGTTGTTTTAAAAATATCTAATACACCCATATTTACACCTCAATTTCTTCTAATACTTGATGGAGTTGTCGATTGGTATAATCAACAGACCCACTATTATCAATTACATAATCAGCTTTTTTTACTTTCTTTTCTAAATCCTCTTGTGCTTTGATTTTTTGATGCGCGTATGCTTCCTCTATATGATCGCGTTTAATCAATCGTGACAACTGAACATCTTTTGGTACATATACAACAATCACAGCGTCCATTATTTGATCAAAGCCACTCTCATAAAGTAAAGGAACATCGACAAATACTAGTTTGCATTCTTGATACTCATTACTTAGTTGTCTTTCAATCTCTTTTCTTACAAGAGGATGCACAATATCATTTAATCTGTTTCTTTTGTCTTCATCAGCATATATGATGCGAGCCAATGTTTTACGGCTCAATTTATCTTCATCATCAAAAATATCATTGCCAAATGTATCTCTTAATTCTTTGATGACTTCTGGTTTTAACATAACATCTCTCGCAACTTGATCACTATCAATTAGTGGCAATTTTAAATTTCTAATCAAATTCGCAACAGTTGACTTACCAGACGCTATTCCGCCAGTTAATCCTATTACTTTTGTCATCAAATCACTCCTTTTGTTTGTGTCAAATATTATATCATATAAATGATGTTTTGTTTAGAGAAGTTTGAATGTTTGGCAAGTTGGACAATAGTATGTTCCTCTCCCACCAACTTTGGTTTTTACAATCGTTGTTTCACATATTTTACATGGTTCGCCTTCTCTTGTATGAACATATAACTCATTTTGAAAACGTCCAGTAACCCCTAAACTCGAAGTATAAGTACGAATTGATGAGCCACCTAAATCAATTGCTTTTTCTAATACTTTTTTACTACTTATCACAATCTTTTTCACATCTTTTTTACGCAACATATTCGATTGTTTTTCTGGATGAATTCGACTCATAAAGAGCGTCTCATCAACATATATATTCCCCAACCCTGCCATCACAGTTTGATCTAGCAACACGGTTTTAATTGCTTGTTTTCGATGCTTTATTTTTTTATACACTTGATCAACATCAATGTCACTCTGTATTGGCTCTGGCCCTAATTTCGCGATTCCAGGGTTGTTCTTCACTTGATCAATAAGCACAAGTTCCATCGTACCAAACTTACGAGTATCTTGATAACGAAGTGTCTGATCATTTGTAAAATAAAAAATAATATGTTCATGTTTTTCTCTAGGAAAATCAAGATCCTTTAAATAATACCTTCCTTCCATCCGAAGATGTGAAATCATCGCAATATCATCAAAAATGAAGACAAGATATTTTCCATATCTTTGAATCTCATTTAGCGTTTGACCTTTTAAATTTTCTATGAATAACTGTGCATTAACCCCGTGAATCATCTTCTCATAAAAAACATCTACATCACGAATTTTATACCCTAAAATATTTTTCCTTAAAATTTGTCTAACAGTTTCTACTTCTGGTAATTCAGGCAT
>DFNN01000065.1 GCA_002376065.1 Caryophanales bacterium UBA3566 | reverse complement strand
TTTTTTATATATTTTGTTGTATAAGTATTGTATAAGTATAGATTTTGAGTTAATTTTATAAAAATGTTAAAATGATAAAAAGGTGTTAAAATGATTGACTTTTAGCGAGTATTATATATAATAATTGTGCAATGTTTATTTTTGCGTAACAACCTGTACAATTATACTATACTTTTCGAATTGATTTTATGGTTGATTATACGGTTTGTTTATTATCTATAAACGAGAGGTGAAATGCATGGGAACTAAGTTGGTAGAAATTTCTGGATTGACAAAATCTTTTGATGATGTAGAAGTCTTAAAAGATATTCATTTATATATTAATGAAAATGAATTTGTGACATTACTAGGTCCTAGTGGTTGTGGGAAGACAACATTACTTAGGTTGATTGCTGGTTTTGAATATGCGGACGCTGGTGTGATTACATTTGATGGACGTGTACTTGAAGAGTTACCACCAAATAAAAGAGCAATCAATACGGTGTTTCAAAAGTATGCGTTGTTTCCACATCTTAATGTGTATGAGAATATTGCATTTGGATTAAAAATGAAAAAAATGCCAAAAGAGGATATAAATAAAGAAGTAACTTCTGTTTTGAAACTTGTGAAATTAGAAGGGTTTGAAGGTCGTAATATTAAAACATTGAGTGGGGGACAACAACAACGTGTGGCGATCGCTAGAGCGGTTGTGAATAAACCGAAATTGTTGCTCTTAGATGAACCGCTTGGTGCGCTGGATTTAAAATTACGTCAAGAGATGCAATATGAGTTAAAAGAAATGCAAAGAGCATTAGGAATTAGCTTTGTATTTGTGACACATGATCAAGAAGAAGCGTTAACAATGAGTGATACAGTGGTTGTGATGAACGATGGAATCATTCAACAAATTGGGACACCGATTGATATCTATAATGAACCTGAAAATCGTTTTACCGCGAATTTTATTGGTGAGAGCAATATTATTGATGGTGTCATGCATAAAGATTTCTTGGTGGAATTTGAAGGTGTGATGTTTGAGTGTGTGGATGAAGGTTTTGATCAACTTGAAAATGTTGACATCGTGATTCGTCCTGAAGATATTGAGTTAAAGATTGATGCTGGAAAAATCAATGGTGTGGTGGATGCGATTACTTTTAAAGGTGTTCATTACGAGATTATTGTCATGGTGAACGATAAAGAATATATTATTCATTCAACTGATCCAAAAGAAGTAGGGGATAAAGTGTCACTGCATTTTGAACCTGAAGATATTCATGTGATGGTGAAGAGTAATGCGTAGATTAAGAATTATTACGCTACCTTATCTTGTATGGATGGTTGTGCTTGTATTGGTTCCTACTTTGTTGATATTGTTGCTTTCAGTCACCAATTTAGATATCTATAATATCGGACCGTTTTCTTTTGTGACTGAGGGGTTTGAGGAGTTAACGAAACCACTAGTCATTACAGCGATGAAAAACAGTGTGCGTTTGAGTTTGCTTGCGACGTTGATTTGTTTTTTGATTGGGTATCCTACGGCGTATTTTCTGGCAAATTTGAAAACCAGTAAAAAAACAATGTTGATCACATTATTTATTTTACCTGTTTGGAGTAATATGTTGCTTCGTATTATTGCTTGGGAGACATTGTTTTTTCCGAATTCAATCTTAAATATGTTTGGAATATCACTCAATTTAATTGGAACAGACGTTGCGATTTTAATTGGGATGACAAGTATGTATTTACCATTTATGACATTGCCATTATATAGTGTTTTAGAAAAGATGGATCATAGTTTGATTGAAGCGTCAAAAGATTTGGGCGCATCGAATATGCAAACATTTTTAAAAGTAACGTTGCCACTGTCTTTATCTGGGGTGGTGAGTGGTGTGATTATGACCTTATTACCTTCGATGACGGCGTTTGCTTTGCCTGAAAGGTTAAGTGGTGGGAAAACATTATTGATTGGAAATATAATTGAAGATTACTTCATGAAAACATCAAATATCAATGGTGGTGCGATGATTAGTATTGCGTTGATGGTTGTCATTATTGTCCTCTTTATGGTGGTTGTTCATTTTGATAAAGAGGGGGAAACGTTGATATGAGTTTGTTGAAGAAAAGTCCATTGGTGATGATTACTTCTTTTGCGTTTTTCATCATATATTTACCGATTTTGATTATCATGTTGTTCAGTGTCAATAGTGCTGAAAAAGATTATAGTTTTGATTCATTTAGTTTGAAATGGTATGTTGAAATGTTTGAAGATCCACAATTGTTTGAAGCAATTACGAATACACTGATGATTGCGTTCCTTAGTACATTGATTGCGACAATTGTAGGGACATTTACTGCGATTGGGATACATTCGCTTAGTAAAAAGAATCGAACCAACATGATGATTTTAAACAATATCCCTGTCATCAATCCAGATATTGTGAGCGGGATTAGTTTGATGCTTGTATTTAGTTTGTTGCCAATTTCTTTTGGGATGAATACGATGTTGCTTGCACATATATTCTTTTCTATCCCATTTGTGGTCTTAACGGTATTACCGAAATTAAAGGAACTCGATCCGAATTTATATGACGCTGCGCTTGATCTTGGTTGTTCTAGATTTCAAGCGATATATAAAGTCATTATTCCTTCAATAAAAATGGGAATGATTGCGGGTGCATTGATTGCGTTCACGATGAGTATTGATGATTTTGTTATTAGTTATTTTACGAGTGGACAAGGGTTTCAAAATGTGAGTATATGGATTTATTCTAGAATTGGTCGTAAGTCCTTTAGTAAGGGAGTTTATGCATATAATACGTTGGTGGTTTTTGTGACAGTTGGGATGCTTTTATTGTCATCAAGAATTGGTAAACGTCATCTAATAAGAAAAGAGGAAAGATAAATGAAAAAAGGTTTAATAGCAGTAGTATTGGTGTTGAGTGTATTTTTACTTGTTGGTTGTGGAGAGAAAGAAGAAAAACTCTATCTCTTAAACTGGGGAGAATATATGGATCAAGATTTGGTGATTGCATTTGAAGAAGAGTATGGTGTTGATGTGATTTATACAGAAGTTGGTTCAAATGAAGAAATGGAAGTGTTGATTAAAGCGGGAACTACGGCTTATGATATTGCGTTTCCTAGTGATTATATGGTGGACAAGCTTGCTTCACAAGGGTTGTTAAATGAGATTGATTATGATCGTTTAACTGCGCTTGATGATGTGGCCATCATGGATGAGGTATTGAATTTGTATGCGGATAAAGATTATGCCCCTTATTTGGTTCCATATTTTTGGGGAACAATTGGGATTATGTATAATTTAGAAACTGTGGATGAAGCAGATTTAACTGGATGGGAAGTATTGTTTGAACAAACAGATACTTACCGAGTTGGTATGTATGATTCTGCGCGTGATGCGGTTGCTAGTGCATTGTTCTATTTAGGGTATGATGTCAATTCAAATGTGACTAGTGAACTAGATGAAGCAGCAGATGCGTTAAGCAATGCAGATTTCACGATGTTTGGGGAAGACAATTTAAAAACACAAGTAATCCAAGGTAATTTGGATATGGCACTTGTGTATTCTGGAGATTATTTTGATGAGCTTTATGCGGCAGAAGAAGATGAGCGCGAAGCAAACTTTGGGTATTTTGTACCTGAGACAACAAATGTATGGGTAGATACGTTTGTCATTCCAACTACAAGTAATCAAACAGATTTGGCGTATGATTTTATCAATTTCATGCTTGATGAAGACAATGCGACTCAAAATGCTGATTGGGTTGGATATGCGCCTGTCATTGAAGAAGTTTATGCAATGTTGACTAGTGATGAGTATGGATATGATTATGATAACTACAATCCTTATCCTGAAGGTGCTTCTCGTGAAATGTATGAATTTGTGAGTGATGATCGTTACGCAAGACTCAACGATATATTAAATAACGCAAAAGCAAATTAATGTTTTAAGCATCCGAGAAATCGGGTGCTTTTCTTTTGTGTTTTTTCATACCGAAAAAGTTTCTTCCCTCTTTTGTTTTTGTGTGAAATGTGGTATATTTTTTATATATAGAACGTGAGGTAATATGATGAGCGAAAATAAATCGTTGAGTAGAAAAGAACAGCGTGAAGAAATTATAAAAATATTGTATCAACTAGACATTAATAAAGAGCAATTAGCGCTTGATCAAGAGGAAGAATATGTGAGAGAATCAGTCGAAGGTGTGCTGATGCATGGGCCGAAAATTGATGAGTTAATCACTGATAATTTATTGAACTGGAAAATCAACCGATTGAGTTATGTGGATCGCGCGATTATCCGTTTTGCGGTGTATGAGATGTATTACACAGAAACACCGGTTGAAATCATTATAAATGAGGCATTAAATGCCACTAGGAAATATACTGATGAAGGTGACGATAAAACAGTTGCGTTCACCAATAAAGTGTTAGATAACGTATACAAATCTATAAAAAAGTTGGGATAATGTGAGTGAACAAAAATATCTTTCAGTAACAGCGTTGACCAAATACATCAAATATAAGTTTGATCATGATGACCACTTAAAGCACGTGCTTTTAAAAGGTGAAGTTTCGAATTTTAAAAGACATTCACGTGGTCATTTTTATTTGACATTAAAAGATGATCAGTCACAGATTAGTGCGATTATGTTTGCGGGTAATGCAAGTAAAGTAAAATTTACACCTGAAGATGGAATGAGTATTTTAGTTGAAGGGTATATCAGTGTTTTTGAAGCAAGTGGACAATACCAAATATACATCAACAAAATGACGGAAGATGGATTAGGGAATTTACATGTTGCCTTTGAACAGTTGAAGAAAAAACTATCTAGTGAGGGATTATTTGAACAATCTCATAAAAAAGATATTCCTCGTTTTCCAAGTGCGATTGGTGTGTTAACTTCACCGACAGGCGCAGCTGTTCGTGATATTATCCATATTGTCAATCGTCGTTTTCCTTTGAGTAGAATTATTGTGTATCCTACACTAGTTCAAGGGGAATATGCGAAGGATGACATTGTGAAAAATATTCAATTGGCGAACAAACAAAAGCTGGTCGACGTGTTAATTGTTGGTCGAGGTGGAGGATCAATTGAAGACTTATGGGCATTCAATGAAGAAAGTGTAGCGCGTGCTATCTATGATTCGTTGTTGCCAATTATTTCAAGTGTTGGACATGAGACAGATTTTACTATAAGTGATTTTGTTGCCGATTTAAGAGCACCTACTCCAAGTGGAGCGGCTGAGTTAGCAGTTCCGTCGCAAACTGAAATGTTGAGCTATATCGAGCGTTTAAAAGCAGGAGCTACAACCAACATGAGAAGACTTCATCAAGAGAAACGAAACGGGTTCAATAAAACGATGGCATCTTATGTGTTTGAAAGTCCAGAACGTTTGATTGAAGCGAAGAGTCGTAAGTTTGATTATTTGCTTGATAAATTGATGTTGTTGTCACCAGTGAAACGTTTAGAACAAAGTGAGAAAGATTTACAGAAAACAACAAAAGCATTACAAGAATATTATGTGAACATCTTAAGACAAAAAGAATATCGCTATCAAATGATGTTAAAAGAACTAGCGGGAAATAGTCCACTAAACATTATGCAAAAAGGATATTCGATGGTGAAAAAAGAAGGCGTAATCATCAAATCAGTAGAGGATTTAGCGGTTGGTGATTTATTGAGTGTCGTGATGAAAGATGGGACATTAAGTACGAAAGTCATGACGAAAAGAAAGGACGATAAACATGGAAAAAACGAAAACATTTGAGCAATCGTTGGCAGAATTAGAAGAAATAGTAAAGGCTTTAGAATCTGGCGATATCGATTTAGATATGGCGGTTAAAAAATATCAAAAAGGGATGGAATTAAGCAAACGTTGTCATACACTCTTAAAAGATGCTGAAGAAGTCATTGTCAAGATGATGAAAGATGAAGAATTAGTCGATTTAGAGAGTGAATAAACCTGTGCATTTTGATCTTAATAAGATAGAAAATCCCACTTTTTTAAAAGACTTAACAACAGTAGAGTGTAAAAATTTAGCGCAAGATATCCGTGATTTTTTAATTCAATCTTTATCACAAACAGGAGGACATTTGTCCTCTAATTTGGGTGTTGTTGAGTTAACAATTGCTTTGCATAAAATATTTGATTCACCGTTCGATAAATTGATTTTTGATGTTGGGCATCAAAGTTATACACATAAGATTTTAACTGGTCGAGCAAACCAGTTTGACTCTTTGAGACAATATCAAGGATTAAGTGGCTATTTAAAAACTGAGGAGTCTGTCCATGATGTTTATGAAGCAGGACATAGCTCTACAAGCATCGCCGCTGCGGCGGGGATGGAGTTTGCGAAAGACTATAATGGCAATGGACATAAAATCATTCCTATTATTGGCGATGGTGCATTGACGAGTGGTATGGCATTAGAAGCACTTAACTTTTTGGGTGCTCATCCTGATCACCAACCAATCATTATTTTGAATGATAATGAAATGAGTATATCGAAGAATATTGGGTATTTAGCAAATATTTTGAATAGCATAAGGGGAAAAGCGGGATTCCGTAAAATCAAAAGTAAAACGAAGCGTTTGATTCCAAAATTTTTATATAAATTAACGTCAAAAGTTGAACGAGGAATCAAAGGGTTTATTACAGATAATACATTATTTGATGATTTAGGGTTTTCATATTATGGTCCAATCAATGGACATGATTTTAAGGAATTGGAAAAATATTTGAAGATTGCGAAAAAAATCAATAAACCATGTGTTATTCATGTATTAACAGAAAAAGGTAAAGGATATAAATGGAGTGAAGGAGACAAGTCTGGATATTGGCATGGGGTTGGTCCTTTTGATATTGAAACCGGAACTCAAAAAAGTAATAAAGAAAAAAATGTCTATAGTTATAGTGAATTGGTTGCGAAATATATGATTGACTTTGCGAGTAAAAAAGAGCGATTCCATATTGTTATACCCGCAATGATTCAAGGATGTGCAATGAAGGAATTTCAGTTAAAATATCCCAAACGTATCACTGATGTTGGTATTGCCGAACAAATGGCGGTCACCATGTCTTCAGGGTTAGCGATGGGTGGAGTTGATGTGTTTACACCAATCTATTCGACATTTATTCAGCGTGCGTATGATCAAGTAAATCATGATGTCGCAAGACAAAATGTCAAGGTTGTCTTTGGTATTGATCGCGCTGGCATTGTTGGGGCAGATGGAGAAACGCATCAAGGAATTTTTGATATTCCATTGCTTCGTCATATACCAAATTTGAAAATTGCTCATCCGCGAAATGCGAAGCAAGCTTTTATGTTATTCAATTATGCTTTTTTAGAAAATGATGGACCAATTGCTGTTCGATATGAACGAGCGAATGCGGTTTATGATTTTGATCAAGGGATACCAGAAGAGATTGCAACTTGTTCATGGGAAGTACTAAAAGAAGGTCAACAAGCAATTTTTATTGGATTTGGATCAATTGTTGAACAAGTGTTGGATGCTTATGAACAAGAAGACTTGAGTGTAAGTGTTGTTGATGCTCGTTTTATCAAACCATTAGATGAAACATTGCTACATCAGTTGTTGGTGCAAAACAAACCAATCATCATTTATGAAGAAAGCATCTTTTTTGGTGGATTTGCGAGCGCTGTTATTGAGTTTGCGACGAAACACCATTATGATACTCGCAATATGCATATCATGGCGATTGATGATCAGTATGTTGCACAAGGAACAAAAGAAGAATTATTAAAAGAGTTAAATTTGGATCTCGCAAGTATTATAAAGAAAACAAAAGAAATACTCTAGATAGGACGGAGGTAGTGCATGCTCAGTTATATATCTGTAAGAAATTTTGCCATTATTGAGAATATTGAGGTCACCTTTAAAGAAGGAATGACAACATTGACTGGTGAAACTGGTGCTGGGAAGAGTTTACTTATTGATGCGATTGGTTTATTACTCGGAGATAGAGCGACGAGTAATGTCGTTAGAACTGGATTTGATAAAGCCACCGTTCAAGGGATATTTATCTATTTAACAAATGAAGTGAAAGATATATTAAGAGAACTCGATATTCCACTAGATGAAGATGCATTATTGATCAAACGAGAAATCACAACAACTTCTAACAATATCATCAAATTAAACAATGTTGTTGTGACCTTAACTGATTTGAAGAAAATTACATCAAAACTAGCAGATATTCATACACAGTATGATACCCAACGTCTCATCAATCCGGAGACGTATTTGTCATTGATTGATGGGTTTCAAAAAGATGCGATTGATCAGTTGATCATAAACTATCAAGAAAAATTATCAAACTATAAAGATGCACTGAAAAAATTAAAAACATTAGAACAAAAAAACAATGATATACATGAACGCTTAGATTTGTTAAAGTTTCAAAAAAATGAACTTGAAAGTTATCAATTGACTGATGGTGAAGAAGAAGAGCTTGAAGAAATGGTCAAGCGGATGGAGAATTATGATCAAATATTTAAGCATCTCAATCAAACGATTGTGACGCTTGATGATATGAATGCCGTCAATGGTGTATATCAAGCAAAAAAAGAACTCGATAGTATTACATCTTATGGGGAAATATATGAAGAACTTTCGAAAAGGTTGGATCAATCTTTTTATGAATTAGAAGATATTTTAGAGACGTTAAAAGAAGAGGCAAGTTCACTTGATTTTGATCCGCGTGAGCTTGATCAATCAATGGAACGTCTCAATGATTTAGAGAAAATAAAAAGGAAATATCGCAAAGATATTCCAGAGTTGATCAACTATTTGGATGAAATCACAGAGGATATCGAAACAATTGATCATTTTGATTATCGGATTGAAAAAGAAAAGGAACGTGTATTACAAGCACGTAATTTGGTGATAGAAGAAGCGAATTTATTGACGATGAAACGTCAAGAAATTGCGAAGAAATTAAGTAAAGAATTGCTTGATGTGTTGGCAGATTTGGAGTTGAAAGATACTTTGTTTGATGTCACCTTTACTAGTCATGTGTCTGATGATTTGACCTCAAGCACTGGATTTTATGAGGATGGAATTGATGAAGTTGATTTCTTATTATCAACCAACATTGGGGAACCCTTAAAATCATTGTCAAAAGCAGCTAGTGGTGGGGAAATGAGTCGTATTATGTTGGGAATGAAAACGTTGCTTGTGAAAAGTTTGGATTTATCATTGATTATTTTTGATGAGATTGATACAGGTGTCAGTGGTTTTGTTGCGAATCAAGTAGCCAAAAAAATGGCTGAAATTTCAAAAAGAACACAAGTGATTGCGATCACACATATTGCGCAAGTAGCTGCGACTAGTGATCACCATTTGTTTGTGAGTAAACATTCTGAAGGTGGAAGAACCTACGCTAAGATTAAAGAGTTAACTTATGAAGAACAAGTCTTAGAAATTGCGACAATGATTTCTGGTGATGAAGTGAGTAATAGTGCAAAAGAAAGTGCTCAATTATTGTTAAAGAATGTGGAAAATGGCAAATAAAAAAGGCTATAAACGTTTGTTTATAGCCATCATATTACATTTTAGAAATTTGAACGAACACGTAAATTAACGAAATTAAACCTGAAAGTGCAAATCCACTTACAAGAATTAATAAAACAATTTTCGCCCACTTGTAGTGTAATGGGTTTTTCGTAACTGGTACGTGGTCTTCTTTGATTGTTTTTGTTTTACGTTTACGACTATTTGGCATTATTGTTCACCTCATTTATCTTTGTCTAAGTAATGTCAAGTTACATTATAGCAACAATCTACAAAAAAGGAAAGGTATATATGGAAAAAAAATATAAAGTCATCTTTCATGTCGATTTAAATGCGTTTTTTGCGAGTTGTGAAATGGCGCAAAATCCAGCTTTAAAGAAAATACCACTAGGAATTGGTGGACGTAAAGATCGTGGTGTGTTAACAACAGCGAACTATGAGGCGAGAAAATATGGTGTTTCTAGTGCGATGCCTGTAGGCGAAGCAAGAAGACTTTGTCCTAGTTTGGAAGTTTTACCTGTCAATTTTCCATTATACGAGCAATATAGTAATTTATTTTTTGATTTATTAAGTGAATATACTGACACAATTGAAAAAGCATCAATTGATGAGGGATACCTTGATATGAGTACACCAAAGATTGATCAACATCCACTTGCCCTAGCAAAAGAAATCCAAGATCGCTTGTTGAAACAATATGATTTGCCTGTGTCAATTGGTATCGCACCAAATATGTTTTTGGCAAAAATGGCATCTGATATGAAAAAACCACTTGGAATAACTGTTCTTAGAAAGCGTGATTTGGATAAAAAATTATGGCCTTTACCAATTGAGAAGATGCATGGAATTGGAAAGAAAACATATCCAGATTTAAAACTCATCGGAATCAATACCATTGGGGATTTAGCGACATACCAAGATGACCATAAATTGTCGCTTGTGTTAGGCAATCGAATGCAGGAGATGCAAGATAAAGCCAATGGGATCGATGAAAGAGTGGTTGATCCATTGCGTTATGAGGATTATAAAAGCATTGGAAATTCTGAGACTTATGCACTTGATTTACAGACTGAAGAAGAAGTGTTTGATAAATTAACACCGTTGACGAGAAAAGTTGTCAATCGATTGGTTGATGATCATTCAGTCGCAAAAACCATTTCTATTCAGGTTCGATATCATGATTTTTCTCAGATTACACGTTCATTTACATTAGAACAACATACAGACAATTTTTATGATATTTTTCAAGTTGTGGAGCGTCTTTATGAGGAAAATACATCAACTAAGCCGATTCGTTTGCTAGGTGTGAGTGTGACCAATTTAAAAGCGGTGAGTGATCATTATGAACAACTCAACTTGTTCAAAGTAAAAGAAATTGATTCACCAAACGAAAAAATAAATGTCATGCTTCAAGAAATCAATAAAGTGTATGGGAAAGATTTGATTCATAAAGGGACAAAAAAGAATGATTCATCAAAAT
>DFNN01000127.1 GCA_002376065.1 Caryophanales bacterium UBA3566 | reverse complement strand
ATTGCTAACTTTATCATCTTTTATTTTAATAAAAAGAAAAACATTCTTCTATAACCAACTTGCACAAATAAAAGAATCTGAAGTTCGTAATATGAAATTGTTAATGAAGATTGAAAAGATAAAAACAAATAAAGAACTGAATTCTGAAAAATATTATTCATCTTTATTGAAATTCACCGAAATATTGTCTGAAAAACTAGAAATTGAAAATATTTTTTCAGATAAAATAATGATTTTAAAAGACTCTAGAAAAATGTCTTTTTCAGAATTACTAGGAAAATATAATACATATTCAAAAGAGGAAATTCTTGAAATTCTTGAATTGGAATTAGAAACACATGAAAAAATGGAAATGATTGGGATTAAAGCAAGTAAATCAATTAATGTGAATGTTGATCGAAAAGAAATGTTTTCAGAAGCACAATTCAAATCTTTCAAGCATGAGGGGGATCACCGATATATTAAAATTATATCTTTTGTTGTTTTTTACACAATGTTAAAAATTGAAAAGCCTTATCTTAAATCATTAACTGAAGAAGAGATCAAAGATATCTTATTCAACTCAGAATATTATTATCGTATTGATAGGGATATTATTAATATATATTTGGATAATAACCAAGTGTTTGATACCATTGTCAAAGATATTATGAAGGGGGAATAATGAATGAAAACACTAATCAACCGAATACGAAATACTGAGTTTCTCACCTTCAATGAAGTATTAAGATTAAAGGTAGTTTTAGTGACTGCATTTTTACTCCTTTTTGTTGGGTTAACAATTCCTATTTCTGCCTTATTGTCATTTAATTTTCAATTTAGTATTAACATCATTGTTCCAATATTTTTTATCATTTTATTACTCATAACAATTATAACAGTTATATTAAATTTTAATCGAGTAGCAATGCATTTCAGTATATATACAATGATTGGACTTACTGTATTTCATGTAGGCGGTGCAAATCATCTATACGGATTTATTTTATTCTTTGTGTCTTTAACAATCATTATATTTTATCAAGATATAATCACATATATTATCTATGGAGGTGCAGTAACCTTCTATGGTTCAATTTATGCATACCAATCAGGTGGCGAATTGATGGGTGTTTTGTCTTCTAGCGAACAAGTTTCCGTTCTGACCTACCAAATTATGCTTATTGGGTTTTATGTGATATTTTTAATTCAGTTTATATTGTCTGATCATATATATGAGAAATTAAATAACGAATGGGTTCGTATGAATAAAATTCTCGAAAAGTATCAGGATTTTAGTTTACAACATTTAAATGAGTATACAGAAAAGAAAAAGGCTACTCCAATCTATAAGAATACTAAATTTCAGCAAACCATCAGTGAGTTGGCAGTATTTTTAAATGAATTCTTTGAAGAGAATGGCGAAGATATTGCAGAACTAGTTGAATTTTATTTCTTTTTACATACACAAGAAATTGATCAAGTAGTTGAAAATGAAGAAGCATCTAATGAAGCAAAAATATATGCTGAGCAACTTCGAAAATATTTATTAAATAAACGAAGTGAACTAACCTCAATGCTTTATGATTTTTCAACATTGTTCATAGATCAAAAAGTCCAGTTTAATAGTACGAGATATCTATATAGTATTGATGATTTATTTACAACAAAGACAAATAAAATGTTGGCTTTGGCTATCTTATATAAATTTTTGAGGACGGAAGTAACACAATTTGATAAGTGGGGAAATATTGGGAAAATATTAAATCATGATGAAATCACTGAATTATTTGTTTCGAAAGAGTTCAGAGAGTTTATTTCGTTTGAACAAGTAAATTTTTATTTAGATAATCAAGAATTGTTTGAAAAATATTTGTAAATCAAGCAAAGTTTTCCACAAAAATTGTGGAAAACTTTTATACCTACAAGATAGTTAAAGTATCATTTATATGGTAAAATAAATTATTATTATCGAGACTTATAGAGGTGTATTATGGGAAAAATTTTAGCAATAAGCAATCAAAAAGGTGGCGTAGGGAAAACAACGACAAGTGTAAATCTTTCTAGTTCATTATCGTATTTAGGAAAGAAAGTTCTCTTGATAGATATTGATTATCAAGCAAATGCGACTACTTATATGGGAATTAACCGTGCAAATTTAAAATACACTGTGGCTGATATTTTTCACGAGAGGGTTTCAATCCATGAGGTTATTCAAAAAGTACCAAGCGTAAATGTGGATATAATTCCTGCAAGATATGAGTTGGGAACGATTGAACATTCTTTAATTTCACACTCTAACAAAGATTATATTTTATCTAATGCGATTGAAGAAGTTAAAGACCTATATGACTATATTATTATTGATTGTCCCCCATCTTTAGGGATTGTAACAATAAATGGTTTGACTGCGTCAGATAGTGTTATCATACCAGTTCAATGTGAGTTTTTAGCTTTAGATGGACTGACACAGCTGTTAAACACAATTCGTTTAATTCAAAATAAGCAGAAATTTAACAATAAAAAATTGAATATTGAAGGTGTTTTGTTAACGATGCTTGATACAAGAAGTAATATTGGTTATGAAGTAATCAACGAGGTTAAAACATATTTTAAGGAAAAAGTTTTCAAGACTATTATTCCAAGAAATGTTAAATGTTCAGTTGCTCCAAGTTATGGATTACCAGTTACTGAGTTTTCACCAAGGTCAAAAGGATCGATTAGTTACCAAAATCTTGCGAAGGAGGTTGCTAAGTTAAATGAGTGAGACTAAATTAGGTAGAAATATTGAGGATTTATTAAAGGAAAATGCTATCGATTTTAATGAGAATGAAGAAGTATTAGAACTTGATGTGAATAGAGTTTTTGTCAATCCTAATCAACCAAGAAAATATTTTAATGAAGATACTATAAAAGAATTAGCAGAATCTATTAAAGATCATGGGTTATTGCAACCAATCATTGTAAAAGAAACTAATAACGGATATATGTTGGTGGCTGGAGAACGTAGGTTAAGAGCGGTAAAAGTCTTAGGTAAAGCGACAATTTCATCTATTGTTAGAGAATATAATGAGAGATTTTTGACAGAATTGGCAATATTAGAAAATATTCAACGTGAAGATTTAACGCCAATTGAGGAAGCAATAGCATACAAGAATATCTTGCGAGAGTTTAAAATCACTCATGATAAATTGGCAGAAAGAATTGGCAAGAGTAGAAGCTATATTACTAATATTATAGGTCTTTTAAAACTTCCTGATAAAATTTTAGAAGCTGTATCAAAAGGCGAAATAACAATGGGACACGCAAGAGTTCTTAGCAAGATTGAAGATCGTAAGATTGTTGAAGAATTATTTAACAAAATTATCAGTGATCATTTATCAGTAAGAGTATTAGAAGATTTGGCACAAAGCTACAATGATAAAATTGAGTATTTAGAACAGTCATATATTGATAAGGTAAGAAAAGATTTGGGGAAAAAAATAAACAAGCAGATAGAATTTGATATTAAGAAGAATAAACTTATTTTCTCTTTTAAGACTAAAAAAGATTTAGAAAGGATTTTAGAGTATTTTAACAAAATAAATTAATCAAAAAATAAAGAACGGAGGAATATGATGACTGGATTAAGAGAATATCTAGTAGGTTATCTTGAAGGAAATGGAGTTAATGTAGGATTATCTTCAGCTATAATTGCTATTGTAGCAGTGTTGCTTTGGATTATTGTGGGGATAATTTTCATAAAAATATCAAAAGTTGTTGTTTTTAGAATAATGCGTCCAGATAAACACGGTGTTAGATCATTAACAATTGCAAAGTTATTAAGTAATCTTTTGAAATATTTAATTTGGTTCGTTGTTGCAATAATATCGCTAACTGAATTGAATGTTGATATCACACCATTTATTGCTAGTGCAGGTGTTGTTGGTTTAGCTATAGGGTTCGGTGCACAAGAAATTGTAAAAGATTTTATTACTGGATTTTTTATTATTTTTGATCAAGCTTTTGATGTTGGAGATATTATTGAAGTTGACGGATTTAAAGGATCTGTTCAAGAACTTGGACTTAGGGTGACAAGAATAAGAAATTGGAAAGGTGAATTAAAAATAATCAATAATGGTGATATTCAAACATTGATTAATTACTCAAAAGCAGACAGTATAGCAATAGTTGATTTTGGAGTAGCCTACGAAACTGATCTTCTTAAACTCCAGGACTTAATTGAACCACTCTTGAATGAGATAAAAGAAGCATATGAAGATATTACTGATATGCCAAGTTTTTTAGGGGTTACTGAATTAGCAAGTTCAAGTATAAACCTTAGAATAATAGCAAAGACAAAACCTATGACGCATTTTGCAGTAGAGCGAGGAATTAGAAAAGACATCGTTGTTTATTTTAAAAAACACGGTATAGAGATTCCATTCCCACAAATTGTTGTGCATAATGGTTAAGTTAGAGCTTGGTGATAAGTTAATATTAAGAAAAGGACATCCTTGCGGAACTAACCTATGGCTTGTCGAAAGAGTCGGAGCAGATGTAAAACTAAAATGTACAGGATGTGGTAGAATGGTCATTGTTGAAAGACCACAACTACTAAAAAGAATAAAAAAAGTAATTAGATAGTATGGTGATAATATGGACGAAATACTAGAGTCAATAATAAAGTTTAGGAATAAAAGAGGATGGCACATATCTGACAATCCTGAAAGTTTAGCTAAGTCAATTATAATCGAAGCTGCAGAACTGTTAGAAAATTTTCAATGGGGTGAATCTAGCAAGAATGAAGAGAACATAAAAGAGGAACTTGCTGATGTATTGATATATGCTCTTGCTTTTGCATTAGATCAAGGTTATGATGTAAAAACCATCATTGAAGAGAAACTAAAAAAGAACGCAATCAAATATCCTGAAAAAAAGACTTGATTTTTGTGTCGATATATTATAGAATATATCTTGCGTGTCCGGAGGGGTAGCGAAGTGGCTAAACGCGGCAGACTGTAACTCTGCTCCTTAGGGTTCGGCGGTTCGAAACCGTCCCCCTCCACCACTTTGGGCTATGGCCAAGCGGTTAAGGCACCGGACTTTGACTCCGGGATCGATGGTTCGAATCCATCTAGCCCAGCCATTTTCGAAAAAAGGAAAAAATATCACTAAACTTGTTGACATTAAAGTGAATAGATAGTAGAATATTAAACGCACTTAACAAAATTTGGTAGGGGCCTATAGCTCAGCTGGTTAGAGCGCACGCCTGATAAGCGTGAGGTCGATGGTTCAAGTCCATTTAGGCCCACCATAAATTTTTTCGGGGCCTTAGCTCAGCTGGGA
>DFNN01000159.1:8894-14135 GCA_002376065.1 Caryophanales bacterium UBA3566 | reverse complement strand
AAAAAATCTTCAACCCAAGGCTCCAACATATCAGAACTATAAATCAACAAATCAGCATTCAACAAATCAATCACCGTACTTGGTGTTGGCTCATACGTATGTGCACTCACACCAGGTGGTAATGTTAGACTAAGGTCTACTTTATCTCCCGCCAAACTTCTCACCATATCATATTGTGGAAAGAGTGTCGTTACAACACGTACTTCCCCATTATCTTCAGTACCCCTGCACGCACTAAGCACTCCAACACTTAATACTATACTTAATACAACCATTATTTTTTTCATCATATAACCTCCTGTGTTTTTACAAGATGATTATAGATGCAAATATAGCTAAATGCAAATGATTTGCATTTGTAGATAGATGTAAAAAAAGAAGGCGGATTTCCGCCTTCTTTTACTCTTCTATAAAATAATCTAACGCAGTTTTTAACTGTGAATCATTGTCGATATCTTTTTGATACTCACCTAAGAATGTATTGATCACACTCATCGTCATTTGATCAACATTCCCCGTAACTTCTAATCCATTCATAAACTGAATATCTTCAATAGCCAATGATGTATCGATATCATAATACCCATCAGTTCTCACAGTATACCCCATAGCATTTATTATCACTTGTAAATTACTAATGCGCTGTGACACTGTATCATACATGATGACCTCATCTTCTTCTAAGATGATTTTCCAAGCAGTTTCAACTGGCAATAAAGGAGACTCAATATCAGGAATAATTCCATCTGTTCCACCTTGATAATGCACCCAGTTATCATTCGCTGTTAACCATTTACCAATCGTAATATTCAACGCATCTCCCTCAGTCACACTCACAAGTTTTGTTTGTTGCATCGTTCCTTTACCATAAGAGGTTGTTCCAACAATATTGTAACCTCCATGTTCTTGCATCGCACTCGCAAATACTTCTGAAGCACTCGCACTACCACCATTGATTAATGTTACTATATCATATGGTTTTAATGATGGACGATAACTAAACAAATCTTGTGATTGACTCACGCCACCTGATAAATATTCCAGTGAAAAGATTGGATTCCCATCATTCACCAAAAACTCACGCAACATCATCAACACAGTATCTAGTCTTCCACCACCATTGTTTCTTAAATCAATGATCAATCCTTCAATATTTTGTTGTTCTAATGCATCTACTGCATCACCAAACAATTGTCCTGTTTCATCACCAAACGTACTCACAGTAATCAGCCCATACATTGCACCTTCACGTTCAATCACTTCATAAACTACCGTCGGATTATCAATCACACGTCGCTCTAAATGGAAGATAATTAAATTACTTACACCAACGCGCTCAATTCCAATATGAACATACGTTCCTTCTTCTCCTAATATCTTATTTACAACTTCATACAAGTTCTGACCTGTCACTTCCTCACCATCAACCGTACGAATGATATCACCAACCATAATACCTTCTTCTTCAGCCGCACCACCATTGATGACACCATCAACAATGATCGAATCATCAATGTATTGTACTCTTACACCAATACCAACATACGTTTCTCCAAATCCACCTTGGTATTGCGCTGCTGCTTCCGCATCAAAATAATTCGTAAACGGATCTTCAAGCACATCAATCATTCCTTGGAGTGCACCTTCAAATAGTAATGCCTCACTCGGATTTTTATAATGGTCCCTCATCAACATATTCATCACTTCATCAAAGATCAGTTCTTCTAATATTTTTTCATCTTCTACTTCTGGATAATCCGCAAACATCGCAATCCTTAAAACAACTTCTTCTCCCTCATAAGTAATCGTGATATCATGTACACCTTCTTCTGAAAACTTCACGACATCATTGATGGAAAGCATATCATTTGTTACATTGACATACTCAATTGACTCATCACTATATCTCACTTCTAAGATGATATCTGATACATCAAATGTATCAATCAACGCATAAGGATCATAACTCTCTTCATAGATTGAGACCTCTTCAATTACTTCACTTTCGGTTAAATTAACCATAAATGAAGTAAACAAATTCGCATATTCCACTTCGACTTCAACAGTACCAGCTTCTTCAACACTATTGACATCAGTTAAAATCATACTATCTGACAATTTTACACTAGATAAAAACTCATTACTAAAAATCAGCGCAAGCTCAATACCATCAACACTAAAATGCCCTACTTGATATGACTCTTGCACCGTATTCATATTCACCGATATACCGTCCAAATAAACCTCTTCATCATTTGGTGTTTCCGCTGGACTACATGCACCAAGCATGAATACTCCAAACAACAATACAAAGACCAACGCTATTTTAATTTTATATGTTCTCATTATCACCACTCCTATGTATCAAATATTATAACATTAATACCTCAAAAAAACACAAAAAAAATATGGTGGACATCATCCACCATATTTCACATAATAGTTTTAACTGATTGTCTTTTCAACAATTCTTCTTAGTGAAAAAAAACAACTATTCATCATTTTACTACTCGTCTTCTTTGTCGTACTGTTTTTCGCCATCATCTTATGCATCTTATTCTTGAGAGTTAATATAAATTTCACCACTTAATGCATTGACTTCAATTTCATACTCTTGATCATCATAATAAAATCCAACTTGATAATATGCGACTCCACTTTCTATTTCCTGATTGAACTCCAAATCAACAGTTAAACTAAGATCAATTTCTAATTCTTCTTCAAGAAGAATACTTATTTCTTCAACTGTTAAAGCATTTTCAGGAAATTCAGCATCTTCATCCATTTCTACGTCCTCAGCAAGTACCTCTTCATCTATTTCTGTGTCGTCAACGAGTACCTCTTCATCTATTTCTGTGTCTTCAACGAGTGCCTCTTCATCTATTTTTGTATCCTCAACGAGTACCTCTTCATCTACTATTGAGTCTTCGCCAAGGCTGTCGGATTCCTCTTCATTATCATATTCTTCTTCGTCCTCTTCATCATCATACTCATAGCCATCTTCATCATTCGAATTGGAAAAGATAAATCCGGTCTCTGCATTGACAGAAAGTTCATACTCTTGCCCGTTGTAAACAAACGCTATATCGTAAAAAGCAATTCCATTTTCTTCGTCCAAATCAAAGTCAAGATCTTGCACTAATGATTGCGTTAATCCCAATTCTTGAAGAACCAACTCTAAGATTTCTTCTTCTGACAATATATTGTCATAAATTGGATCGTCGTAATCATCTGAAGGGTCTTCTGCATCATCAATTGCTTCACTCGTTGTTTTAAGAATGGTTCCTTGTTTGGCATCTACGATAACCGTATATTCAAATGCAATCGTTACGATTTCAACTTCATACACCATAAGACCATCTTCTTGTTCTAATTCCAAATCATATTCCACTACGTCACTTTCCTCTAAATTTAGATAAGTTCGTATGTTTTCATAAATCGTTGCCTGTGAAATGATTTCTAAATCACTTGCATTTCCAGTATGTTTTACATCATCAAGGACATAGTTTTTCGCTTCCAACAACAAGTTTAAATCATTGATGGATAGTCTAGCCAAATCGTCCACAATCATCCTTGAATCAATTTGGATTATTCTTAGAACCAACTCTGCTTTTGCTTCTGATATATCCAATCTCTCAGCTAAATCTTCCGCATCTTGTTCTACATTTAACGTTTGTGTAATGACCGAACCATTAATAGAACTACCACTTAAAATATTGTTGATGATTGCAGTAAGTTTATTGATGATTTCATCTTTATGTAAATCATCCTCACTTCGAACTGACAACAATATCGAGTTCGTAAAATTGCTAATGTATCCATTCGCGACCATAGAACCTATCAATGCATTGATCGCAACGTCTGAGTCAACTCCAATGAGATCCATATCACCAATAATGATGTTTGCATCTTCGTTATTCTTAATGACATTGATGACTTTATCTTCTTCATCTAACTCTAAAACCAGACTTGGATTTACATCAATCGCTACAACTGAATAGACCGATGGATTCTGATTTGGTCCAACGCCAATTACGGCGAAGAATAAAACAGCGAAAACAACGATAGCGGTGAATGAATATGTAAAAGAACGTCGATGGAATAAAACTCGCATACGGTCCCATATTGAGTTTCTCACTTTCGCTTCATTCATTTTTGGACATTGTTCCAAAATCGATTGGAAAATCTCTGGTTTTTTCTGATTGAATTCTTCATAGATTTTTTGTTCAACATCTTTATGTTTCATATTCATTCACCTCCAATACGTTACGTAATTTTTCTAAGGAACGCCGATATTTCGATAAAACAGTAGACAAAGGCATATCCATTATCTTCGCAATGTCCTTGTGTTTGATATTTGACATCGCATGCATCGTCACAATTTGTCGTTCATCATCTTTTAACTCACTTAACAATAGTTTTGTTATATTTTCCTTGTATGTATCTTCAACCACGGTATTATCTGTTCCTATATCATATAAATCATCTAAGTCAATATGCGTATGTTTTTCTTTATTTCGCAGCAACATATATGCATGATTGCGAGTAATCGTAAATATCCAAGCCATCGCTTTTCCTTGAGGTTTATAACTTGAGATTTTTTCATAGATACTGATAAATGTATTTTGGACAATATCTTCAGCATCAGCTTGATTTCCAACAATCGACATAGCCAGTCCAAATACAGCCCCACTAGCTTGATTGTAAAGTTGCTCAAAAGCACGAGCATCATAATTAGAGACTCGCTTCATTAGTTTATCACTGATATTAAGTGTTTCTTTATTGTAGTTTGAGTGCATATTACACCTCAATTCACAACGCTTATTTTTATCAGTATATCATATAATGAAACGAGGTACTAACAATTTGCAATAGTCCAAGACCGATTCTGATAATAGAAAATCGGTCTTGTTTTAACTATCGCATGACCTATTACCTAGTAAATCTTTGTAATCATCTTACTGATAGCATTATTTGATTATTCAGTGATCAATTCACCTTTAATGACTAAGTCTTCTAATACACCCTCACCATGTGGTGAACTCATAATCGCTTCTGTTACATCTGCCCCAGCACAAACTCCAGCGTGACATCCGTTTTCCCAATCTTCATGATTCGTAACATCATATATTAGACCATTAACAGCGATGTATGCATCTTGACCATCTAATCCATTATACATTGACAATTCTGATAATGTTAAATACAAATATGGATCAGTTGGTTCATCTGTTGTTGGTT
>DFNN01000159.1:0-8541 GCA_002376065.1 Caryophanales bacterium UBA3566 | reverse complement strand
TTGGTTCATCTGTTGTTGGTTCTTCTTCATCCATCTCTTCGTCATCTAAATCTTCTTCATCGTCATAATCTTCTTCATCATCATAATCTTCTTCATCGTCATCATCATCTTGTTCTTGAGAAATTGAGAAGATTTCACCGCTTATTGCATTAATTTCAACTTCATACTCTTGACCTTCGTAATAAAACTCAACTTCATAGTATGCGATTCCATTATCCATTTCTTGATCAAATTCTAACTCAACCGCTAAACTAAAATCAATTTCAAGTTCTGTTTCAATAAGATTACTGATTTCTTCAACACTTAAGGCATCTTCTGGAAATACGTCATCGTCATCATCGTCGTCATCAGTCTCAACAAATACACTTCCATCTTTAGCGTTGATCATGATTTCGAACTCTTCTAAATCTGTTTCGATTTCAATAGCGTACACCATTGTTCCTTCTTCTTGTTCTAATTCTACTTCGAATTCTACAACATTCACTTCATCCACACCAAGTTCTTCAAGCGCTGTTTGATATGCACTAGAAGCAGTGATCAATCCAAGTTCACTTGCAGATCCTGTTTTTTCAATATTATCCATCGCATAATCTTTTGCCTCAAGCAATAAATTCAAGTCATTGATAGATAAGATAGCCAACTCTTCTACTGTCATACGAGCATCGATTTCAATAATATCTAAAATAAGTTCTGCTTTTGCTTCAGAAATATCAAATCTCTCTGCCAATTCCTCTGCATCGTCATCAAAATCTAAACGTTGTGTAATGACCGCTCCATCAATAGAACTTCCTAACAAATACTCATTCACTGCTTGCGCTAAAGTTGCCATTAAATCTGCTTCATGCGTCTCATCATCACTTTGTACTGATAATAATATAGAGTTTGCTAACTCCGAAATGTACCCATTTGCGACCATAGAACCAATTAGTGCATTAATAGCGACATTATAATCTACACCAATCAAATCCATATCACCAATAATTCCTTCTGCATCCTCATTGTTTAGAATCACATTGATTACTTCATCATTTTCATCCAACTCTAATACAATACTAGGATTCACATCAATCGCAATCGTTGATGCTGCCTTTGCTGTAGTTCCTGTACATGCTGATAATACTACTGTAAGAACTACCAATAAACCTACCATTAAACTTCTTTTCATTTTAAAATCATCCTTTCAAATTTTTGGTCTTCACTATACTAATGCAAGA
Source organism: Caryophanales bacterium UBA3566 (assembly GCA_002376065.1). GTDB lineage: Bacteria > Bacillota_I > Bacilli_A > Izemoplasmatales > Izemoplasmataceae > UBA3566. The sequence goes on along the minus strand of DFNN01000159.1, from coordinate 7,327 downwards.
TGATCGATAAATATTGCAAATATCTAAAAAAAAATAAAAAAATATGGTGGAAAATTTCCACCATATTCACTGAATTGCTTTAAACTGATTGGTTTTTTCATTATAAGCATACCCAATATTTTTTAACTTCTGTTTTAATAAATTAAGATCAATATTGAGTCCTTCTTGTAATTCCTCAAGTGAGTCATAATAATCTCTCAAATCCATATTGATGATCCCTAGTAAGATATAAGGATCCATATTCAAATCAAGCATCATACCAACTCCTTTTCTAAGTATAGTATAACACAATCTTTTTTATTTTAAATATTCACGAATATTGCGCATCTCCGCATTTGGATCTTTATACCAGTTACTCTCAAACACATGATACACTTTCCAACCACGTGCTTCTAAGTATTTTTCTTGATGAATCAGATCTTTCCGTGCATTCTTCATCATCCCTGATTCACAAATAATCCCCAAACTATAGACTTTTTCTTCCTCATCATAAACAGCTAGATTAATGTTATAATCCCCAATACCAATGTTACGATACACTGTATATCCACCTTTTTCTAACCTCGAAGTAATCTCACCTTCTAGATGACTCACCACTGCCTCACCAGATAATTCATCACTCTGACTTAATTGATGCAGTACCTCTTTTGCCATCTTACTATCTTTTTTTGATACATAATAACAATATCTCATATAATCTTTTAACAACTTCGGACCAACACTTTTTAAATCCTCTACTTTTAATTCTTCAGGATAAAGTGAAGAAACAAAATAAATCTTTTGTTTCGCTCTAGATATCGCAACATTTAATCGATTTTGTCCACCTTCATTATTGAGCCAACCAAACTGACGACGAATCACACCATCCGTGTTTCTACCATACCCCATAGAGAAGATAATAATATCTCGTTCATCACCCTGAACATTCTCAATGTTCTTCACAAACAAACTTTGATCCTCATCATCTTCAGTTCGAAACAACTCACGTTCAAACATCTTTTGATATTTCCCACGCTTAAACAACTCTTCATCAATATAATCTTCAATCAAATCACGCTGTGTACTATTAAACGTAATGACACCAATCGTTTCATTATTTTCACGTTCTCTAAAAATCTTACGAAGCAAAGAAATCACTTTTTTCGCCTCCGCATGATTCTTTCTTTGTTCAAACAACCCATCTTTCACATAAATATATTCAATCGGTGGTTTTTTACTTGTATTTTGATTTGGAGAAACGGTTAATTTCCCCTCATAAAACGCATAATTGCTAAAGGCAATCAACTCTTCATATTTACTACGATAATGATAATTGAGTATTGTTTCTTTGTATCTGTAACGCGCCAAATCAAGTAGACTCTTTGCGTCCATTGATACATCACGAATCAATGAATCTTCATAAAATTCATCATCATCTTCCAAACGACCAATTCCCAAACTAGAAGGACGAAGTTGTTTGGTATCTCCCGCAATGACAACCTTCTTCGCACGATAAATCGTTGGTATTCCTTTTTCGACATACATCTGTGATGCCTCATCAAAAATCACAACATCAAACATACCATAAATCAACGGAACAACCCCACTCACAACCTCAGGGGTCATCATCCATACACGCATATGACTCGTAAGCTCTAACTGGAAGTAATCAATAAATGCCTTGACACTCATTTTTCTCGTACTATCTAATATTCTCTTAATATCCATGATTCTTTTCGTATCAGAAAACGCAAGCGCATGCTTATAAAGTTCCATCTCAAAACTCTCTTCGGTTACACTTCTTTTTTCTTTCATCAATGTTTCAAGTTCACTTTTCTTCTCACGATACTTCTCAATAATAAACAAATACTCCTGATTCTTCGCCTCAAAATCTTCTAAGAACCCAGTATAAAACGCGTCAAACAAATAATGACGAATCTTCACCACATCATGATTCTTAAGTAAATCCTCACCAAGCAACATATCCAAAAACAACAATTCTTCTTTGGATAATTTATCATGTTTCGTTTGATGTTTACTCAAACGATAAAATTCTTCTTTCATGTATTCATGTAATGTACTATCTTCAAAAAGCAACTTCATGTAAGCTTTATCCACTCTTTTTTTGTTTGTTAAAAAGAGTAGATCATTAGAATGTTTTTCTATAAAACGTTTCTTAAGAGATCTTTTCTTAAAAAATCCCGCATGATTCATTTGCGCACTCACAACCAAAAAGTCAGTATCAAACTGATCAAATACAAGCTTTTGTGAACGTGACATCTTCCTATTCAACTTTTTAAAGAGTGGATACTCTTTTAAAATTTTATGATATGCTAAATAATCTTCCAAATGTTTCTTTTGATCAAACGTCGATTCAATCCCATTAAGCAACTTCACACTCGGATACTTAAACCATTTTTTGAATAGATGATACACATTCTTAGGTGATAAGTCACTTAAAACATCTTTATCACGCACATAGCGATGATATAGTTTATGGATTTCCACATCAGTAAACGTTTGATGATATAGTAAATCAAGTGATCGATCTAACGTCTTTAAAATCTCTTCAATGTCTTCTTCTAATGAATAAATATCATTGTTGAGTGTTCTCACTGGCGCTGGTGGATCAATAAACTGTTTTAACTGATGATAAAACGCTTGTTTATTTTCCGCATCATCAATAAACATCGCATAACGTGACGCATTTTTTAAACGACTATAAATCACATCAAGCGCGACTTTTTTCTCACTCACCACAAGGACATTTTGGTTCTTCATGATCGCACTAGCGATCAAAGAAGTAATCGTTTGACTTTTCCCTGTACCAGGAGGACCCCAAATAACCAACTTTTGTTCTTTATTGAGTAAATCAATCACTTTTTCTTGTGCATAATTTAACTCATTGATGTAAGACAAATGGTTTTCCTTCACATCAACTGTATCCGGATCAAATGGACGTTTTTCTTCTTCGGCATACAAATATTTCTCATCAATCAATCCTTCTAACAAATCATTATACATATTACTATTCAGTATTTGATTGATGTCTTTTTGAATCATCGATGAATAGAGTTTATATCGTCCTAATGTTACATACTCTTTAATCTCAAACGATCCTTTTTTGCGTTTCCCAAACTCTTGTTTCGTCATGCTTGGGTATTCAAAAAAATCAAATGACACATGGTTTTCATGAATCAGGATCCCATTTTTTTGATAAAACGGAATCACCACTTCTTTTAACACTTTCTTACCAAACGCATCAATAAAAGGCGTCACTGGATCAATATCATTTTTCTCCATCTTTGACGTCGCAAGTAATAAATCACGGTTAAAGATAATGTCTTTATCTTTGTCTTTTTTGATACTAAAGTTACGTTTATCACGCGTTAATTTCACAGGAAAATAAAGCAGTGGCGCACGTATCGCAAACGAATCTTTCTTAAAGATTCCCTCCACATAAGGATACCCTAAATACAAATCATACGATCCACTTTCTTTTAAATCTTTATTGGTCTCACGATAAAGGGTCGTCATGTGACGATCCAAATTATCTTTATCTTTTCCTTTGAAGGATAATTTCAATACACTACGTTTTTTATTCGTAAAAAACTCTTCTAAATCTTCACGCACATCTAACAAGCTCAAATCAAACGCATGCTTCTTTGTGACTCTCCCCATATAAAGATTTGGATTACGTCTAGAAATGTTTGTGAGTCGGTCCTTATAATGGTCTAAGACCTTATAAGCACCCTTCGATACTTTTACTTCTCTCACACTCGCATTTTGATAGGCCAAAATCACTTTTAAGAAACGTGATGCATATTCATTCATGAATACATCACCAATACCACCAATCGCTAAAAAGTCACTCAATTTCAGTGGTCTTTTTTCACGTATCTCATAAAGTACCGTATCACTACACACCAAAGGAGCACGCTCACCTTTTGCGCGTGCTTCTTCTTTTATATCTTCTCTTACTTGATCTAACTGTTCTAATAATACATCTTTTCTTAACACTATATCACCCACTTAATTCCTTATATCTAGCATACCATTTTTCCAAGAAAAAAGGTAGTATCATTTGTCACGAAAATGATACTACCATTATTTTATTCTAACTCACTCACCGGTTTGATATAGTCACTAAGTTCTTTCCAATATTCATCTTCAAGATATGCCTCATATGAATCATCTGGGACATAAATAACTGGCATTCCCTCATAAAAACTCATATGAGTATCAGTAATTGATCCATCATCAACGATGCTTCTTAAAAGAACAATGTTTTCTACACTACCACCACGAAATGCATCTTCATCAATGAATTCTACACTAGAAGGCACAGTCAAAGTATTTAAATATTGACTATGCATAAATGCATAACTAGCGATGTTCTTAGTAGAACTATCCAATGTGTAGGAATAAAAAAACAGTTTCTGAGGATAATACACGAAAGTATCTCCTAAGTATATTATATTAGCCATATTAGAATGTATATTGTAAGGACTATATTTTTGAAAAGCAATATCAACTAAAGCAGGAGTGTTCTCAAAGATTCCTCCATTAAAGTCCTTGTATCTTCCAAGAAAGGTGATAGAAGTCAAGTGTTCTAAGTTTGAGAATGCCGCTTTATCTATTGCTAAAAAATCTGTATCATCATAATACATAAGACTGATCTTTACTATATAAACAGCGTGCGTTTCACCATTAGGAACTTCTCTATAAATGATATCAAGCACTTCTTCAACGGGGCACCCATCCTCATAAGCCCAATACGCACCATCTGTATCAATTTTTGTACATATATTCGGATCAGTATCGGTCAGTTCAATCAGAGACTGTTCATTCATATGAGCAGTCAAATCTCCCTTATGTCCACCATAAAAAGTGATGAGTTCTAAAGATGATATCCCATCAAAAGCACCCCTAGTGATATGTTCTAAAGAAACAGGCAAATACACTTCCTTTAAACCTTCTTTTGTAAATGCTCCTGTGTCAATTTTACGCACTGTATGCCCTTCAATTGTAGAAGGCACTTTCAGATAAGAAGCATCCCCTTTATAAGAGGTAATAGTGACACTTCCATCAATTGCGTCCACAATATAGTCAAACAACTCATCAATCTCAGTATGCATCATCGACATCGGATAAAACAACCTTACACCTTCTTGTGTATCATCGTCATCTATATAATCCATAAAGGATTCATTAGGAACGTAAATATCAGGCCAAGATTCATCTAAGTTAATCACTGTCAAACGTCCATCATCCATTGTACGATTGATGACGATATATTCAATGGAACTTTGAAATGTTAACCAGTTTCCCAAATACTCTACCGATGAAGGGAATGCTAAAAAGAATAGTTTTTTCGTTTCCGCAAATGCAGAATCATTCACATCTTCTACTGTCGACGCAATCACTACTTCTTCTAAATATTCTTGTCCATAAAAAGCACTGCGACCAATTCTTGTGGTTCCTTCTAAGATACGATAACTTGATGCTTCTTTCATTCTTGGATACAAAAGTAAAGACTGATTGTATTGATTCACAGAATAAAGGACACCTTCATCAGAAAAGAAATACGCGTTTGCCTCTTCTACATGAATCGCTTCTAATGCTCGAAATTCACTTAAGCCATAAACAAACCCGTGATAATTAGCAGGAATAAATAATTCTTTTAGAAAATCATTTTCATCAAATATATCTCGACCACTACCCCTCACACTAGCAGGAATCCTATACTCTTCCATCGTTAATCCACTTGGGTAGTAATACAGTGTCGACATATCTTTACTATATACCACACCATCTACTACACTATAAGCATCACTATCGCCAAACGATACATTTGTTAAGCTAGGTACTTCTTCAAAGATTGTGCCTTCAAACAAACGATAACGATCTGGAAAAGAAATCTCTTTTAACGCAGGTAAATAACTAAAAGCATGATCCCCTATTTCTAAACTAGAAAGACCATCATCATAAAATCTCTTATCCATCAACAGTCCATAAGTGATGATTTCCTTATCTCCAACAATAACCGCCTCTGATATAGACAATACTTCTTTGATTGGACAAGGTTCTTCAAAATACACACCGTCATCTTGATTCACTTCCTCACAAACATGTCCATAATCCTCTAACATAGTTTCGTATGTTTCTTTATTTACAGACAAAGTTTCTTCTCCATGGTATTCTCCATAAAAAGAAATCTTCTCTAAGCTTTCTAGATGAGAAAAAACACCTTCTTGGATATAGGTGACTGTTTTAGGAATCTTTATTTCTTTGATATTCGCACGAGCCCTATCTACTGAAAAATTACGCAATTCTTCTAATAACACACCATCAAAAGAAGAGGGTATTGTTAAAACACTCGCTTCTCCAGTGTAATAAATACTTGTAATCTCACGCCATTTCCCCTCACTAATCGCTACTAAAAAGACATCATCAATATCTTCAAACTTCGCAGTTAATGTTATACTCTCTTCAACAGTATATTCATCATAATAGACATCTTCCCCATCACTCCAACCAAGAAAAATCAAACCTTCTTCTTCAATAATCGGTAAGTCTATGACTTCACCATTATCTAAATCATCATATTCCTCAACTATTTCTTCACTATTCATCAATATCAAAGATTGCTTCTCTATATTTGGCTCTTCTTTACAACCACTAAGCATCATACCAAACAATACAATCCCGATCATTATCCCAAACTTTTTCATGTTCATTATCCCCCTAGTATCTATTTGTCTCTTCAATCATATCATTTTCTTTATGGCTATTCAAATGTCCTTAGTTCTTATCTTCACAACCATTATACCTTGTTTCATCATTGATGAACAGCGCGTTTATGTCCGATTTATCGGTCTATGAATACTATTTCACTATATATTATGTAAAAGAGGTACTAGCCTCTGGCTAGTACCTCTTAATATTTCTTTTTTACTCAGTAGGAACAACTATCTCAACACTCTCATACTTAGGAGTAAAGGTAAACGTCATTCTTGTATGTTCACTCGTATACTCAAACACAAATGACACAAGTTGTTTCGTTACTTCATTTACTCTCACTGTAATCTCATTACTTTCTACCATCGAAATATCTGTACCAAAAATACTACGGACACTACCAATAGTCAGTTCACCAGATAATATATGAACATCATCATCTATTTGTATCTCATAACTCACAAAATTGTCCTTAGTAAGACCTTTAAGCAACATCTCACCATCAACATACTCTTCAAAAGTAATGGCCTCATAAGCCAAATCTTCACCATCTACTTCAGTAATCATTTCACCATCTTGATAATAGGTTGTAAACTCTGTTTCAATG
>DFNN01000006.1 GCA_002376065.1 Caryophanales bacterium UBA3566 | reverse complement strand
TTACCCGAGCGACGGATAATCGAGCCGTAGCTCAATCGATGATTTATTATAAATATTAAATATCGTTATCTTTTCAATGTGGTAATTTAAGGTTGACTAACTGTGTATCCCTTTAAAATATATTAAGTTGGTGGTACTATTATTTTAAAGGAGTGTTATGTATGAGTGAGTATAAAAAAAATAGTATAACATTAATTGGAGCAGTAGGACTGGGTACTGGTGTCATGATTAGTGCTGGTATTTTTGCCTTATTGGGACAAATTACCGAATTATCGGGTAAGTGGTTTCCAATCATCTTTTTTGTTGGGAGTATTGTGACAATGATAAGTGCATATTCCTATATGAAATTTAGTGAACATTTTCCAAGTGCCGGCGGTCTTGGTAAATATCTTGTTGAGGCCTATGGAAAAGGAGTTATTGCATCTTCTGCAGCTTTAATGATGATTTTATCTATGGTGATTAATCAAAGTTTAGTTGCTAGAACCTTTGGAACATACTCTATGCAGCTATTTGGTGGTGTAAACAATGATTGGATAATTCCATTATTAGGAGTTGGGTTATTACTCATTGCTCTCATAATAAATTTATCAAGTAACTTATTTATTCAGACATTTACCTCAATTGTCTCTCTCATTAAAATTATTGGATTACTTGTTTTTGCTGCGGGAGCTCTTTACTTGTCATCTTTTGTTATCTCTTTACCAGAAACTTCAGCACAGGCTGAAAATCCAACTATGATGGCAATCATAGCTTCAGTTGCCCTTAGTATTCTTGCATTTAAAGGGTTTACGACGATCACCAACAATGGTTCAGAAATTGAAGATCCAAAAAGAAACGTAAAACGAGCCATTATACTATCGATTATTATTAGTTTGATTGTTTATTTATTGGTATCGTTTGCAGTGTCTAGTAACTTGAGTGTCCAAGAAATCATTATCGCGAAAGATTATGCTCTTGCTGAGGCAACTCGACCACTTTTAGGTGGGATTGGTCTGTATTTCACCGTTATATTAGCAATTGTTGCTACTGTATCCGCAATTATTGCAAGTATCTTTGCAGTGTCTCGACTAATTGCAATGTTAGTTAATATGAAAATGGTTCCTAATGTTCCTTGGAAGACATCATTTAAAATGCATCACCAAACTGCTATTTTTACTGTTTTGATTGCCATTATTTTAACAATTTTTTTCGATTTATCAAGAATCGCTTCAATGGGGGCAATTTTGTATTTGACTATGGACATTATTATCCATTATGGATTGGTAGTTAAGATGAAAGATACCATCAAATCATCGAAACATATTATCTATTTAGCAATGATATTAGATGTAATTGTATTAACTGCATTTATAATAATGAAACTACAAACCGATGTCTTTATTGTTGTTATATCAGTTGTTATTATGATACTTATAATAGGGTTGGAATATTTGTTTTTTAAAAATCAAAATAAGGATGCAAGTGCGTAATTACAAGATATATTCTTTTGAATTTACCAAATGAAATTATAGTATATGATTATAATATATGAAATATGGTGAATACATGTATAGTATCATTTTTCTAATAAAATAAAAAAACTTAGCTCAGTAATTATGAGCTAAGTTTTTGTTTAGTAATGGATTCCTACTTATATTCTATTTTTTAACTGTCGATATTACTTCCTTTACTTTATTTAGAACAACAGTCTCTGACTCACTCAAACTGTATCCAACATACCTAAACATTTCGTAATTGAGTATTCCCACTGTGACATCACTGCCCTTTGAAACTGTGATTCTGCAAGGCAATAAGTACTTCGAATCTGGTTTAGTATTTAAAACAGAGTATGCATCAGTGGGATTACATACTTCTAAGACATGTAATTCTCCATCAAATGGTAAATTGTTAGAACGTAATTTTTCAGCGAGATTAAACTCAGCAAGTAGCGTAAACTGAGCTTGAACTAATGCTTGGGAAACAAGCGAAATTGTTTCGTTAAAGTCGTAATCTGATTTCATACTGTAAAATATATTCATGATAACCTCCTTTTTTTATCATACTAGCAGTTAAATGTGAAAGAATTATAAAGATAAGATTATCATAATCATTATTATACTCATAATATCCATATGGTTAGGGTTTTCTTCATTTATGTAATAAACTTAAATAAAGGAGTATTATAAAAGTAAAACTCACAAAAACCCAATATCGTATATTTTTAATATAAGAAAATGCACTCTTAAGTGTATTGGCAAGGACCTATAACATCTGGAGTATGAAAGATAGTAAAAATTCTCGAAGAAAACAGACATTATCAAAAATACTAATTTAAGTGAGTTTCATATTTCCTTAACATTTATATGTAATCATTATAAATATGAAGAGCAATCGTCTTTTTTTCATTGGGATAATAGATTTCAAAGACCTTTTAGTAGTGTACTTTTCGTTATTTTCATATTTGAAAATATTTGATGAACTTCGATTAGCGAGATTTATAGGTTATAATAATTTTATATTGGAGGTAATAATAAAAATGAATAATCAAAAAGTAGAACACAACGAACATCATCCCGAACAGAACAACAGAGAACACAACCATAGTGAGCATAATCATGATGGACATGATCATTCCGCAATGATTTTGGAGTACAAGAATAAGTTCTTTATAAGTTTAATTTTAACTTTACCTATTCTTATACTTTCTCCTATGATTCAGTCTTTCTTAGGTTTTGAGTTATCATTTTGGGGAGACAGCTATCTTTTATTCGCTTTAGCAACATTTGTTTTCCTATTTGGTGGTAAACCATTCCTAAAGGGTTCATTAAACGAAATTAAAAACCGTAACTTGGGTATGATGACTTTAATTGCATTGGCAATCATTGTCGCGTACTTATATAGTTCCTTAACAGTTTTCGTATTAGAAGGAAGTAATTTTTTCTGGGAGTTAGCAACCCTTATTGACATCATGCTTATTGGACATTACATCGAGATGAAATCAGTTTTGAGTGCATCAAATGCTTTAGAGAAACTTGTGCAATTAATACCAAATGAAGCACATTTGATTGATACTAATGGAGATGTAACCACAGTAGATACAGATGAGGTGAAAACAGGGGATAAACTTCTCATTAAACCAGGAGAAAAAATTCCAGTTGACTGTATTATTATAGAAGGCGAATCCATGGTCGACGAATCTATGTTGACAGGAGAATCTGTTCCTGTAACTAAGATAAAAGATGATCAACTTATTGGGGGTTCAATTAACGGACAGGGTAGTTTAACTGTTAAAGTGAACAAAGCAGGAAAAGAAGGGTATATTTACCAGGTTATTGATTTGGTAAAAGAAGCACAAGAATCCAAATCAAGAACACAGGATTTATCAAACAAAGCTGCAAGATTGCTATTTTATGTCGCGGTAACAGTCGGGATAGTAACCTTTATCACATGGACTATAATCAGTAAGGATATTAGTTACGCTCTTGAACGAATGGTGACAGTAATGGTTATCGCATGTCCTCACGCACTAGGATTAGCAGCTCCATTGGTTATTGCTAGATCAACTGCAATATCTGCTAAAAATGGACTTTTGATTCGAAATAGAGCTAACTTTGAAGAGGCAAGAAACCTTGGAGCTATTGTATTTGACAAAACAGGGACATTAACAAAGGGTACATTTGTTGTAACAGATATAGAGCTAGAAGAAGGATATACCGAGGAGGATCTATTTAAATATGCTGCATCATTAGAATCCAAATCTAGCCATCCATTGTCATTGGGAGTTTTGAAAAGTGCAAAAGATAAGAACATAAAACTGCTAAGTGTTAAGGACTTTAATTCTATTACTGGTAAAGGAATCACAGGAGTTGTAAATGAAAAAACTGTTCATATAGTTAGTCCAGGATATATGAAAGAAAATGGTATCGAGTACAACCTTGATAAATACAAGGAGTTATCAAGTCAAGGGAAGACTATATCGTTTGTCTTAATAGATAACGATTTGATTGGATTTTATGCATTAGCAGATGAAATCCGTGAATCTGCCATAAGTGCTGTTGAGCAACTACAAGCTATGGACATTAAAACTATAATGTTGACAGGTGACAATAAACAAGTCGCTAATTGGGTTTCTGAGCAATTAGGATTAGATGAAGTTTACGCTGAAGTACTTCCTCATGAAAAAGCAGAAATTATCAAAGAGATTAAGACCAGATTCAACAAAGTAGCAATGACTGGAGATGGAATTAATGATGCTCCTGCACTAGTCACTGCGGATTTAGGTATCGCTGTTGGGGCAGGGACTGATGTAGCAATCGATTCGGCTGATGTAATTCTGGTTCGAAGTGATCCAAACGATGTTGTTTCAATAATTAGATTGTCAAAATCAACATATAAAAAAATGAAACAAAATCTTTGGTGGGCAGCTGGTTATAATATTGTAACAATCCCACTTGCAGCTGGTGTATTAGCCTCTATTGGATTAATATTGAGCCCAGCTGTAGGAGCAGTACTCATGTCTTTAAGCACTGTTATAGTTGCATTCAATGCTAGATTGTTTAAAGGATAAATGGTAGTTTACAAAAGGACAGATAATTTGAAAAATAGGATTATCTGTCCTTTATATTATCTTTAGGTTCATATGCTTGTTTTGAATACCTGTTATTGGAATTTGTGATTTCTTCTATACATACGAGAAACTATGTGATCTACTATTTTTGACAAGTATCAGTATAGGTGTAAAGTGCAAACTAAGTCGAGGTTGGATGATTAGGACTATATTTTGACCCTTTATTCTATCGGTATCAATCATATGATTCACTGTCAAATCCGCCATGTGATTTTCAAAAGACGATAATGATACATTTTTTAATTATTTCAATATGAAAAGTTTCAGAATAAAAGAATAAAAGTTGCTTTGGCTCTTTATTTATATTAGATCTTCATTAAAATCACAATATTTTAGACTATTAGATAAGGCTGTTGGCTTGATTGTTGTTGCAACCAATATAATAATTATTGAATCTAACCCTTTAAAGACATTCTGATAAAAAACTATTTCTCTTTCTCGTTTCAACTCCTATCTTTTATATATTTAGTTGATAGAGTTCAATATACATATTAAAAAATGTGAAATAGGCAAATCTACATAATATTTTTATCATTAACACTTAGAAGGGAAGAATTAATAATGATCACACATGGACAAATCAAAATATATAAACAGTACAAAGTTATTAAAAAGAGGTGAGTTTTTTGAAAAGTATAACACATAAAATTTCTATACCTAGCATATTACGAGTTGAATCAAATGCAATTGCATCAATTGGAACAATATTAAGTCAAGAATCAGTAAAAGATGTCATCATTATAACTGACAATAACATTTACGAGATGATTTCAGATAAAATCGAACCTGCCTTATTAGAAAACAAAATCAATTTCTCATATGTTTTCATTCAAGATAATACTGATATAAATCAATTGATAAGTCAAGCATATACGATAAAAAGTGATGTTGAGTTTTTAATTGGAGTTGGTGGAGGTAGTATAATTGACAGGACAAAGTACATCAGTTACATTACTAAGATTCCATGCTTTAGTATTCCTACATCCCCTTCAAACGATGGCATACTATCACCATTTTCTTCCCTGTATATTAATAGTAAACGAACATCCGTCCCTGCAAAAATGCCGTACGGACTTGTAGTAGACCTCGATATCATCAAAGATGCACCCATCCATATGATTTATTCTGGTATTGGAGACAGCGTATCGAACTTAACAGCGATTGAGGATATGAAATATGAAAATACAATTCTCAACACTAACGTTGATGATTTTTCTAAGCTAATTTCGCTTCGGAGTGTTGAATCGCTTCTTCATTTTCAGGATGTTAATATTCGCTCATATGAATTTATCAGCGCATTAGTAAAATCATTAACAATGAGTGGAATCGCGATGGAAGTAGCAGGATCCAGTAGTCCTTCTAGTGGTAGTGAACATTTAATCAGTCATGCATTGGATCAACTTCTAGAGAGTAATAATTATCCCCATGGAATTCAAGTTGGAATATCAACGTACATTATTAGTATAATTCAAAACAACAAATCAATTGAAATTGATTCATTCTTTTCAAAAACCGGTTTTTGGGATTTTGTAAAAACTCTAGAAATTCAACAAGTTGACTTGATTAGAGCAATAGATTTAGCCCCAACAATTAAACCACATCGAAAAACTATATTACATGATAAAAGTAAGAGAGATATGGCAAAAAGAATAGTTTGTGAGGATAGTATGTTACAATTAATCTTGAAGTAAGATAAAGATATCAGTTGAACTAAATACCTACATAATTCCTTAACAATTTTGATGTATTCTATATTTGGAATATAAGGAGGATCAATTATGAAGAAAATATTTAATATCGAAGGAATGACATGTGCAAGTTGTGTAAGAACAATTGAAAAAAGCGTAGAAAACGTTGATGGGGTATCAAGTATATCTGTAAATTTAACAACAGAAAAGATGAGTGTTGAGTTTGATGATGATTTATCAAGCAACGTGATAAAAGCTGTATCTGATGCAGGATACAAAGCATATTTAAAAGAAGATTATAAGCATGTAAATATCAAAGTTGCAGGAATGACATGTTCTACATGTGTTAACACGATAGAAAAATCACTCAAGGGAACTGATGGTGTCAACTCTGTTTCTGTGAACTTTGCTACAGAGACAGCAAGTGTTGGTTACGATCCAGCAATCGTGAACTTAGAAAAGATACATAACGTAATTAAGGATGCAGGTTATGAACCTATAACATCTGTATCTGAAAACCAATATGATGCCGATAAGGAAAGAAAAGAAAGAGAAATGAAAACTTTATGGAAGAAATTCTTAGTTTCTGCAATTTTCTCTATTCCTTTACTATATTTGGCAATGGGACATATGCTGGGGTTATATATTCCTGAAATTATTTCAGGGGATACTAATCCCTTGAATTTTGGATTATTTCAACTAGTTCTAGTCATTCCACCTGTAGTCGCAGGTTATAAATTTTACACAGTTGGGTACAAAGCATTATTTAAAAGACATCCTAATATGGATTCATTAATTGCGCTAGGTACAAGTGCGGCCATATTATATGGTGTATATGCAGTAATTATGATAGCATCAGGAGATGCAACTACTGCATCTAAGTTTGTCAATGATCTCTACTTTGAAACTGCAGGTGTAATCATAACATTAATTCTTTTAGGAAAATATTTAGAATCAATAGCCAAAGGAAGAACATCTGAAGCGATTAAGAAACTAATGGGTCTTTCACCAAAAACAGCGATCATTATTGTTGATGGAAAACAAGTGGAAGTTGATATAGAGCAAGTTACAGTTGGTGACATTGTTTTAGTTAAACCTGGACAAAAAGTTCCGGTTGATGGAAAAGTAGTTAAGGGATTAACAACTATTGATGAATCAATGATAACTGGAGAGAGTTTACCAGTAGATAAAGAAGTTGGTGACAAGGTAGTTGGAGCAAGTATTAATAAAACAGGATCAATCGAATTTGAGGCGACAAAAGTTGGTGGAGACACTGTTTTAGCTCAAATCATTAAACTTGTAGAAGATGCACAAGGCTCAAAGGCACCTATCGCAAAATTAGCGGATATTATTAGTGGATATTTTGTACCGATAGTATTGGTAATTGCTACAGCATCGGCCTTAGCATGGTATATATCTGGATCATCATCAGTCTTTGCATTGACAATATTCATTGCTGTCCTAGTAATTGCATGTCCGTGTGCTTTGGGATTAGCAACTCCTACTGCTATAATGGTAGGAACCGGTAAAGGCGCAGAAAATGGAGTGTTAATCAAAAGCGGAGTTGCATTGGAAACAGCACATAAAATTAATGCTATTGTATTTGATAAAACTGGAACAATAACTGAGGGTAGACCTGAAGTAACAGATATCGTTACTGCAAAAGGTGTAAAAGAAGATAATATTCTCATGATTGCAGCTTCTGCAGAATTAAAATCAGAACATCCTTTGGGTGAAGCAATTGTAAGAAGAGCGAATGCAAAAGAACTTAAATTGAAAGAACTTGAGTCATTCAATGCATTACCAGGTAGAGGGATTGAATTTGTAATTGATACGAAGACATACTACTTAGGTAATGAAAAATTAATGAATGATAAAAATATAAATATAGATAAATTATATAATAACTCTATTGCACTAGCCGAACAAGGTAAGACACCAATGTTTATATCTTCTGAAAATACGCTTTTAGGTATTATTGCAGTAGCTGATATTATAAAACCATCTTCAAAAGCAGCAGTAGCTAAGATACAAGGACTTGGTATAAGAGTATATATGATTACAGGTGACAACAAACGAACTGCCTTAGCAATAAGTAAGCAAGTAGGTATCGATCAAGTATTGGCAGAAGTACTACCAGAAGATAAAGCATCAGAAGTTAAAAAACTTCAAGAAATGGGTATGTCAGTAGCAATGGTTGGTGATGGAATTAATGATGCTCCTGCGCTTGCTCAAGCTGATGTTGGCATTGCAATTGGATCGGGAACAGACGTTGCAATGGAATCTGCTGACATAGTTTTGATGAAAAGTGATATAATAGATGTAGTAACAGCTTTAGAATTGTCAAAAAGTACCATTAGAAATATAAAACAAAATCTATTTTGGGCATTTGCTTATAATTCAGCAGGTATTCCATTAGCAGCCGGATTACTATTTGCTTTCGGTGGACCAAAGCTGAATCCAATGTTCGCAGCTGGTGCCATGAGTTTTAGCTCAATATCCGTATTACTAAATGCGTTAAGACTTAAAAGATTTAAACCAAGCAAATAAGAGGTGGTAATATGAGAAACATCATTGTTTTAGAAGATAATAAGGATATTAATCAAATACTAACAAATATACTATTAAAAGAAGGATACAAAGTGTTTCCTTCTTTCAATGCGTTTGATGCACTAAAAGACTTTAAAGAGAATCATATTGATTGTATTTTAACGGATCTAATGCTGCCAATTATGTCGGGCGAAGAATTCATCCAAGAAATTAGGAAAGAATCAAATGTTCATATCATCATTATTTCTGCGAAAACTACGAACCCTGATAAACTAGAAGGATTAAAAAAAGGTGCAGATGATTATTTATTTAAACCATTCTTGGAAGAAGAGGTTGTGATTAAACTAGAAAACTTATTCATTAAGAAGGATTTTAAAGAGAACACAACCACATTCAATAATAAAGAAATCATTTTCCAAGAGGGTAAAACAGAGATAGTTATCAATGATGATGTGATATCTTTAACGAGTGTCGAATATCAAATGCTAAGATTATTAATACAAGAAAACAACAAAGTAATCACTAGAAATCAATTCTTAGATGTATTATATAGATTTGATGATGAGGTATTTGATAGAGTCATCGATGTTCATATTCGGAATATCCGAAAGAAAATTAAAAAAGTCTATGATAAAGAAATAATAAAGACTGTATATGGTTTAGGATATTCGTTTATCGGTGATTTGGATGAATAAATCTATTAGTCAGAAGTTCAAAAAGAATATCATCGTACTATCAATCATTATTACGATAGTATTCTTAGTAATTAATGTTGCATTATATACGATAAATAATAACTATCTAGTAAATAAAGTAGACGAAGAAAATAACGCATTCCTTCAACTAACAACACATTTAATCAATGAAAATGATATTTCTGTGGCGATGGAATACGTAGAACATTATACCCATATTCATCAAGTAAATATTGAAGTGCTAGATCAAAATGACAATATGCTTTTTTCATCGAATGTAGCGCATTTGTATTCTAGCCAATATCAAATAGACACATTGAAAGGACCCTTCACAATATTTGTTGATAATACCAATAGTGTGACAGTTAACACAATTGAAACGAATACCATCTATGTGAATGTTTCACTATTGATTATTTATGTACTAGCTTTAATCGTATTAGTGAGAAATAATAGGCGTACATCTAAAGAGATTGATCAAGATATCAAGAATGTATTAAAATTAATCAATAATGAAAAAAACAATGATCATAAATTTAATCATACGGAGTTTGAACATATACATAGAGTTATCACTAAGTATCTAGAAAACATTGATTTATTGACAGAACAAAAATCAATGAATATGAAAGGGTTAGCTCATGATATCAAAACTCCGCTTACCCTAATCTATTCGTATTTCGAAAAAATCCTGAAAGATCAAACACTGAGTGAAAAGGAAGCAAAGACTTCGTTTGAAGCTGCAGTTAGAATTAATGAGCTTTTAAATGACATTATTGATGACAACAAAAGAGAAAAGTCAAAAGAGATCAATATTTCAAAAATATTAAATGAAAAAATTGAAGAATATGATCCAATTTTCAAGAATAAAAAAATCTCTATAATAAAAAATCTTACAAAAGATATAACCTTTAAGTGGAGTGAGAAAGATTTCATCAGAGTGATTGATAATATAATTTCAAATGCCTATTACTATTCAAAAGCGTCCTCTGTATTTGAAGTGAATGTAAAGAGTGAAGAAAGAATTCAAATTGATTTCATTTCAACTCCAATTAATATTGATGATATTGAGATAGATAAAATATTCAATAAAGAACATCGTGGACCATCAAGTTATAATGATAACAAGTATGGTAAAGGGTATGGACTATATTTGTGTCGATTATTATTAAGCTCGATTGGCGGTTCAATTAGCGTAGATATTATAAATGAAAATGTGAAGTTTACAATTATGTTGTAATCTTCACATTTCTTTAATATTTATTGTATACAATATGTGTAGGTGGTAATGATGAGAAAGAAAAAAGGACTAATATATGCGTTGTTAGGTATTTCAATTGGGTATTTGTTTTACTATTATCTATTTACAGATTATAGTTTTGGCATGATGATGAATCATCATTATGGGTATTACGATGATTATTCAAGTGTCATGTATTATCTGAATGGTGGCTTGGCATTTGCTGCATATACCGTAATAATTATTTCAACGATCATTTTGTTATCAAACAAAACAAGATCAAAAGATTATTCTATGACCATTTTAGATGAACGACTTTCAAAAGGTGAAATCTCTGTTGATGACTATAAAAAGATAAAAGAAATGATCAATAACAAATGATTGGAATAGTCATATTGGTCGGAATTGTTTTATTATATGTAGGTGTAACATACATGAATGGACAAACAGAGATCCCTAAGGAGTGTCGAGATTTAGCAGTAGACAAGTGTTCATCTTGTCATAGTCATAATTGTA
Source organism: Caryophanales bacterium UBA3566 (assembly GCA_002376065.1). Taxonomy (GTDB): domain Bacteria; phylum Bacillota_I; class Bacilli_A; order Izemoplasmatales; family Izemoplasmataceae; genus UBA3566. The sequence goes on along the minus strand of DFNN01000006.1, from coordinate 529 downwards.
GTATAGGAGAGAGGTGATTGTATGATGATTTTATGGTTTGTACTAATTGGAATATTGGTCTATTTCTTAGTAGGTGGGGATTGGAACTTAAACTCTTTTCAAAGAAAAAGTGCTGGTAATCATCTAGATGAAAGACTTGCTAAAGGTGAGATTAGTATTGAAGAATATCAAAAATTAAAAACGACACTAAAGGAGAATGAATAATGAATATAATTAAGATAGGTTTAGCATTATTGACAGGACTAGGATTTGGATTTGGAGTAGACAAGGTTGCTGATACAGAAATGTTTCCAAATCCAAATGATAATGAGGGTTATTATTGGCACATGGAAGAAAGCTGCCATGGTGATGGAGATTTTTTAGAACATATGTTGGATGATCTTTCTGATGAAGAATTGGTATTAGTTCAAGGAAAAATCGACGAGCTACTTGTAGAGTACGCAGTGACTCTTGAAGAACTGAATGATGATTATGATGTCAGATATGATTTCATGAATGATTTGATGGACTTCCTTGATGAAAACGGGAT
>DFNN01000147.1 GCA_002376065.1 Caryophanales bacterium UBA3566 | reverse complement strand
AACTTTCTCCTCATTCATAATGTTAATGATTTTTTGATCAGCACAAAAAACTTTTGAAACAGCCATCAATGTCATATTTTTTTGATGAACTAAATCCAAAAGATATTGCAAATTATGCTGATATTTTTTTAAATCTATTACAATCTGTGGATACATCTTATCACTCGATTCTTAATGATTTTTTTAGTAATTCAAATGTGATATTTGGATGCTTTAAAGCAACGACACCTACACTTGCCATAATATAATCATGATCACGGAGAATTTTAACACCCCTACTAGGCATCATTTTCGTTTGGTTTCTTTTGAGATAATCACGTACAATTTCTTCTGTTTCGTGTAAGTTTATTAACGCGCCTCCAGTTAACACAATGTATTCCACACAAGATAAATCTTTACCTTCTGGGATAATTTTTTGTCCTGAAGAAGTAAACACTCTTCGTAAATCACCAACGTGTCTATCTAATGCTTTATGAGTACACCTTTTTGCCAACTCATATACAAGATTTCGCTCATTTTGAGTTCTTGGCATATATGTGTAATTCTTTAATACTTCTTCTAACTCTTCTTTAGAAATGTTTAATAATTCCTCTAATTCTCCATCACCAAATAATTTAACAACATTTTCATGATTGATAAATACCCCCAAATCGCCTTCAACAGTTCTTTTTTGTAAAGGTTCTCCTTCAAGATATTTTTTAAAATCATCACTTGGTTCAGCTACTGAATGAATATCAGTAGTTGCTCCACCTACGTCAATTGTAATAATAGGACCTAATTGCTCATACAAAATCATTGTTGCTTCCATCACGCTACCTGGTGTCGGCATAATCTTTTGATTTACCATATCAGTAATATGTGCCATTCCTTTTGCATGAACAATATGTTCTTCAAACGTTTCATAGATAACTCGTCTAAGTGGTAAAATATTGAGTTGATCTACTCTAGGATAAACATTGTCAACAATTTTAAGTAAGTGATTTTTATTTTCATTTGTAAACAATTCTCTAATTTCACTTTGATTTTCTATGTTACCAGCATATATAATCGGAATGTCTAATGCCATTTTCAGTATTTTTTTCATATTATATAGTGCAGTTTCAGTTTCACCATAGTCTGTTCCACCAGCTACAATAATCATATTTGGTTTAAGCTTATTAATTTCCTCAATATTTCTAGTAGACAATTTCCCAGCAGTGACAAGATGAATATTAGCACCCGCATTCAACGCTGCTTCTTTAGATGCACGTACAGTCATCTCATACACTAACCCATGGACAGTAACTCTTAATCCTCCAGCAGCACTACTAGAAGCAAACATTTCATGATACTCAATGTCTGATGTTTTTAAATATCTTGCGAGATCATTTATCGCTGTTTTTAATCCCTCATTAACATCACTATCAACCGTAGTATTTGCCACCCCCCGACCAAGAAAAATCGGTAAATTGTTGTTCACATCAAATGCGTTTACAATTGTAGTTGTGCTCCCAATTTCCGCTACTAGAATATCTATTTTCATTTTTTATCCATCATTTCTTTATGTTGGTCAATCACAAAACTAGCTATATGGATTCCTTTTGTACCTCGCCCAAATCCTTGATCCATTTTATTTTTTCTCGCAATTTCAGGTGTAACTTGTGTACCACCAGCTATCAATATCAATTGGTCTCTTACACCTTTTTCTACAGCATAATTATGTAATTTTAACATACTTTTATAGTGAACTTCATCGTGACTAATAATCGTCGACATCATGATGACTTGTGATTTTGTTTCAATCGCCGCATCGACAAATTTTTCTATTGGCACACTAGTACCTAGATACTCATAGGCTATACCATATTTCTCAACACCACCATGTTTAATATCAAGAACTTCTCGAATACCAACACTATGTTCATCATTTCCCGCTGTACCAGCAACAACTTTAATCGGATGCTTCTTAACATAATTGATTACATCATCTTCTGAATGACTTTTCACCACTTCTGGAAGTTTTAAATCATCAATTTTAATATCAAAATCAATTACTCCTTTTAGTTGTATTCTTGTTCCTTCTGAAGGATGCAAGACTTCTTTGTGGATAATCTCGACGTTCTCAAGATTCATTTTTTTCCCTGTTTGAATCGCTGCAGCTTCAGCAGTTCTTATATCCGTTGGGAAAAATAAATCCACAGTAACTGTCCCATCACCTAACCATTCAACCTCGGGTTTTAATAATCCACCTGATCTATATTTCTCAGTAGAATCTAATCGTAAGTAGACATTGTCAGTTTCGTCTAGCTCGTCAATAAAAGTAATCATATCTGGATGTTCAAAAGTACAACCGTCAATTAATTTTGATGGCTCTTCAACATATTGTTTTCCATATTGTTCAACATTATTATATCCGAAATGAGCCGTAACAGGTGCCATATATCGTTTATCTCTTTTTACAACAGTGTTCGCTCCGACTCCTCCGTTTATGTCTCTTTTTATACCATCGCCATTACGCCCAGGATACTCTCCACTATCAACAAACATCCCAGCCTCAACCGCTTCAAAATAACCGCCCATTTCAATGATTTCTTCAAGCATTAAAACAGCACGTTCTTGTATTTCACGTTTTTTCTCAACGAGATAGCCTTCGTCTTTTAATCCTACCATAGACAATAAGTCATCCATACCCACTAAGGCTTGTTTCGCTGTATCTAACGCTTCTATATTATAAATATGCCAAGGCACATTACGTCCCTCATCAGGTGTAATTGTTGATTGAATATCAGCGCTAGTCAATCTTGAAATCAACAAGTTTAATACATGCGTCACTGTTGCCTCTCTTGTTGAAGAGTCCATGTATTTTGTATTCATTTGTGCACGCATTTTATAATCGCTAAAAAACTCTCTTAAAGCGACTGCGTAAGGGAGATTCAATTTTATATCTGGTGTTGGTGAAGCTGCTGGAGGAACCGTTGATAATGCAATGTTTTCTTTTTTTATTCCCGAGCGTTCACTAAACACAGAGTTAATCGCATGCTGGACCAAAAGCTCCGGCATGACTTTCCATGCATCTCTTGCAGTTGCATTAGCATTATGAGCACCATCAATTTGTGCCATATTTGCATATGCCATAATATGTTTACTCTCAGCTGCATCCACAAAACTTCTTATAGCATTTATATTTCTATACAATACATTGTATTGAGGATCTTGATGTGCTCCATTAACACCCTCTTCTGTAAATAGCACAGCGATTTCCGGACCAGCAACCCCGGATACATAAGAGTGATAATTGATAGGGCGGCCAACTTCTTCTTCAATAATATCTAATGCTTTCCTCTGAGCTCGCAACTGTTTTCTTGTAACCGGTATTCCTCCAATTCCTTGTGGAGTTCCTTCTAATAAACCATCGAAATGAGACTGCCCAGCTGTACGAATAACCATAACATGATCGGCTCCATGATAAGCAGCCATGCGCATTCTTCGAATATCATCTTCAAATCTACCCGAAGCAATTTCAGTGGTGACCACACAATCAGGTTGAGGATCAATATTTCCTAAGCTTCTTGAACTAGGAAGAGGAACAAATCTTTTTAAAGAAGGACTAACCTGTTCATATCTGAACTGCCCAATTTTTTGCGGTGAAATGTCTCGCCATACCCAACCTCTTTTTTGGGGATGATAATGTTCTATATCTTTCAATATTTCTCGTACGTCTAACTTTTCATTCGGTTTGATATTATTCATGATTAAAAAACTCCTTTACAAAGTCTATTCCATCTTTTTCTTGAAGCAGTACCCCTGCTTCTTTTAAAGAAATGTGATGTTTCTTTGCAAGAATATAAACCGCATGTCCAGCTCCATAAGGCAATAATTCTTCTTCTGACAATGCATCCACAATACCTTTTGCTTCTATACTTGAGAATCCCATGCGCAATAATACACTACGCTCAATTGATTTTGAAGTATTTTGATAAGCCAAATCGACTAATGGATCCATCATTTTATTGGCCAACTCAAAAAAATATGCTTTCAATTCTGTATCTTTCATATTTTTCAAGTGTTCTCGACGTTCTTGAAAATCATCTTTACGTTCTATCATATAAGCCTCCTACAATATCTTTGTTAGTTGTTCGGTTGTAATATTCAACTCTTCAATCAAAAATTCTTTATCTTTATTCGTTAGTTCATCCACATTAATGTGTTTCATGTAACTTTTTCTTAAAGTATCTAATTCTATTTCTTTATATTTGATGTAAGACCCATCAATTGGGAAGATTATGTTCTTACCTGGTTTTTCATCAAATGGATTACCAAAAAACAATTCTACATTGTTTTTTTTCGCAAATGATAATTGAGGCTGACTATGCTTCCCGGCTCCTGTATATTCAGTTTCCTGAACAACAATAATCTCATCTTCTTTCATTTCTTGAGCAAGTGCAAAAGCTGCCGCAAGTGAAGTATTCCCCGCGGGACCTCTTTCCATACCCTCTAATAAAGCTAGTGCTTCTGTAATGAAAAATACACTTCCTTGATTCATAGTCAAATAACGATCCATGTAACGAAGTGGTCTTGCTGCACTTCTTGGAACATCACTACGGTCAGGGAATGTACTAAAAGGAATTCCAAAACCAGTGTGTCCTGTCGTAAAAGACTTACGGTTGAAATCATGATCACTTGCCATATGAAGACCATACAAATCAACACTACAACCAATAATCTTTGTCGTTGTAGCTCCAGCCCTTTTCAGGCCTCTAGCTGTTCCTGTTAGGTTTCCTCCACCTGCATTCGTTACAATAACTGCCTCAGGATATTTTCCCTCTTTTTCCAGCATCTTCTCAGCTATTTCAAAACCTAGAGTCTCAACACCATTTACACCATAAGGAGAATACAATGAAGCATTAAAATATTTTGTCTCATCAAGTAATTTTAAAAACATATAAAACAATTCTGGCCCAACGCTAAGTTGTACAACTTCTGCTCCATATGATTCACATTTTCTTGCTTTTTCAAGAATTTCTGGTTGACTGATGTTTTTCGAATCAAAAGTCTCCTGTACAATGATACATTTCAATCCTTCTTTTGCAGCTAACGCCGCAACAGCTGCACCGTAATTTCCACTAGTAGCCGCAATGACTCCTTTGTAGCCTAATTCTTTCGCTTTATACACTGATAAAGCTGCTCTTCTAGCTTTATATGATCCACTTAAATTCGCTGCTTCATCCTTAATAAAAATTCTTGCACCATATCCCTTTTTGGCATACTTTCTTGCATAAGCAGTGATATTGCGTAATTCAACTAGCGGTGTGTTCCCCACCATGTTTTTCTTCTGTATCTCACGAATTTTATCTATTTGATACCCTTGATCATCCATCATTTTCTCATAATCAAATCCAATGCCTTCAAATTCATAAGCATCGTAATCTATTCCTACAGATTCCATCATAATACGTTTCTTGTCATTCATGATTTCACTATATTTGCTATTCATTATTCTCACCTCCATAAACATCTTTGATAATGATCTCACGGATTTGTAATAATTCTTCCACAAAATCACCAAAGCCATGTTTGTAAGGTGGCTCTATTTCTTTAACTCTTCCATATTCAATTCGACCAGTGATTGTTTTAATGTGTGCATAATCAAACAATTCTCCTTCTTCGAGCATACGTCCTTTTACCCACATTTTTAAAGGCACTTTTTTTGTATCTTCAGGTAGATTTTCAGAACGTTCAGAAGGCTGTAATAAAGTTTTCCTAATTCGAACATATGTCCCTTTATCTATATTCATAACTATCTTCCTCTCAATAATCTATTTGGATAGTTTTAACAACTTACTCAACTAAATCTCTCATATCTCCTAAAATCGCTCTTGGAACAGGCAAATCCAACATTGTTTTTAATCCTGGTTTTGCATTGAGAACATGAGGAATCATATTAACACACATAGCTATTGTCCCTATTCCACCATCTATTTCAGGAGTAATCGCCATATGAACTTCTGGTGTTCCTTTAATATTAATGTAATCTCCCGTGGAAGTCCCTTCCAACTCAGGTTCGATTTGTTGAGGATGTTTCATATCTATAAATACTTTTCCATCAACAATTCCTTGACCTGTCATATTAACACCTGCAACATGACCAGCTTTGACATATCCATATTTACTTTTTCGCTCAACGTTAGAAACAATTGCTTTCATTTGTTGCTCAAAAGAATCGATTTTGACGCCAATGGCATCTGCAATCATGTGAATACTTTCGCTAAACCCAACATGCCCCGATAATGTATTGTTTTTGACACCTTCATCAAATTTTTCTTTTGTGATTCCTACGCCCTGCTCTTCCATCACTGCTGGACCAAAAGGGCTAAGACTATTCACTCGATTTGCTTCTATATATTTTACGTCAGTCATCACTCCACTTAAAGCAACAACCAATAAATCCATAATAAATCCAGGATTAATCCCGGTTCCTAAAACAGTTACGTTGTTTGCTTTTGCTATTTTGTCTAGTTCTTCTGCTAATTTAGGTTCTTGTGCTTTAGGATAAGCCATTTCCTCAGCAGTACTAATAACATTAATTCCCCTTTCTAAAATCATCTTCATTTTAGAAAACGCCTTTTTAGTAAATGAATCCGTTGCAAGTAAAACCACATCACATTGTTCTTTATCTAACAATCTCTCAATATTGTCATCAATAATAACTTTATTATACTCTGATTTCTCTTCGTTTAAAACTTCATACAATGGTTTACCAACTAAATCTGGATGAAGATCACAAACACCAGTTATTGATACACCTTTCTTAGTTAAGAGCATTTCAGCCATACCTTTACCCATGGCTCCAAATCCCCATATTACAATTTTAATATTTTCCATGTCGCACTCCTTTTTTGTTTTATATTTATTACCACAATATATCATATCATAAAAACGCTTTCAGCAAAATACTTTTACTAGAATAAATCATTATTTTTTTACAAAAAAAATTCTACCTTATTTTATAGACATTATAAATATCTTCTGTTCAATATAACCATTAAAAAAGATGCTGATAAAATATTGTTAATCAGCATCTTCCCATCTCTATCTTAATTAACCAAACATTGACAATCCTAGCTTAAATGCTTTTTTATTTATTTCAATGAATTGAGGTTTTACTAAATCTTCTATTGCTTCAATAATTGGTAGTTTTTCTAGTTTCATCGCTTTCACCAAGACACCTAACAAAATAATATTAAGTACTTTTTGATTGCCCAATGTTTTCGCTTTTTCTGTTGCATCATAAATATATGTGTGTTCACGTTCTTTTAAATAATCAATAATATCTTCAGGGTATTTGGTCTTTCCTGCTTGAGTTAACATTGAATGAATCTTTAAATCATTAACAATGAGAATTCCGTCTTTTTTTACATAATCTAAATATCTAACTGCTTCCATTTGCTCAAAGGCAACTAGATAATCTGCTGATCCCTTTACGACTACTGGAGATGAAATATTCTCTCCAAAACGAATATCACTAGAAACACTTCCACCACGTTGACTCATCCCATGAATTTCACTCATCTTTACATCATATCCTGCATTCAATAAAGCTTGGGTTAGAATCTTAGTTGATAAAATTGTTCCTTGGCCACCTACTCCAACCAACTTAACATTTTTAAACATATTTCTCATCCTTTACAATAGCATCATATGGACATATTTGTAAACAAACATCGCATCCTACACATGTAGTTTCATCGATACTCATTTTTTTCGTTTCAGGATTGAATACTAAAGATGGACAACCACTTCTTAAACATGCTTTACATCCAACACATTTGTCTTCTAAGACCTTATCTTTTGTTTTCCAAGCATTTGTATATTGTTCTATATCTTCATTCTTATACTTCTTCTTTAGGACACATGGCCAATCTGTAATAATAACTGATGCCTCATTCAATTCTAATGCCCAGTTTATCGTTTCTTTAACTATTTTCAAATCATTTGGGTTGATTTTTCGGACATGCTTTATTCCAATTGCTTTGACAATCGCTTCAATATCAAGGGGTGTGTTTTCTTCTCCCTGTAATTTATATCCACTTCCTGGATTATCTTGTTGCCCTGTCATTCCAGTAATACGATTATCTAAAATTACATTTATTGTCTTCCCATTATTATATACAGTATTAATCAATGAATTAATTCCTGTATGAAAAAAAGTTGAGTCCCCCATAATAGACACGAGTCTTCTATCATCGTTAGGATTACGATCTATCACACTTTGTGCCCCATGGCCACTACTAAAAGCTGCCCCCATACAAATGAGCCAATCCATAAGATTATACGGTTCACCAACTGCTAAACTATAACATCCGATGTCTCCTGCAACGATTATCTTCTTTCGTTTCTTACCAAGTTCGTAGAAAAATCCTCTGTGAGGACATCCACTACAAAATGTAGGTGGTCTATTTACAACTAAATCCATATTTGGCTGCAAAATATCCATATTTTCATGTAAAACAGCTCTTTTAATAACATCCGGAGTCATTTCACCTGTATATGGAAAAATATCTTTACCAAAACATTTTTTACCCATATTTTTGACAAATTCTTCAATATAAGGATCATTCTCTTCTATAATATAAACCTTTTCATGATCATCACAGAATTTACTAATAAGGTTTTTTGGAAGTGGATTCGTAAAACCTAGTTTTAAATAATCTGCTTCTTTACCAAACGCTTCTTTTGAGTACTCAAAAGCTATACCCGAGGAAATTATTCCAATATTAGATTTGTTATTGATGATTTTATTCCATTTTGTTTGTTCCGAATACTCTGCTAATGCTATAAGTCGCTTTTCAACTTTGTGTCTTAATTGACGACCAATTGCAGGTACTGCAACATATTTAGAAAAGTTTTTTTCGTAAGGAATTAACTCTTTTTCTTCTCGTTCACCTAACTCAACAATACTTTTAGAATGACAAACTCTAGTTGTCATTCGATATAAAAGTGGAGTATCATATTTTTCGCTTATATCATAAGCATCTATAATCATATCTTTTGCTTCTTGGCTATTAGATGGTTCCATCATAGCTATTTTAGCAAATTTTGCGTAATTACGATTGTCTTGTTCGTTTTGACTTGAATGCATACCTGGTTCATCTGCACTAATAAGTACACTACCAGCAGTAACCCCGGTATACGCAAAAGTAAAAAGTGGATCAGCAGCTACATTAACTCCTACATGTTTCATTGATGCCAAACTTCTTCCTCCGGCAATTGATGCACCTATCACTGATTCAAGTGCAACCTTTTCATTTGGTGCCCATTCAGCAATAATTTCTTTGTACAGTCCAATATTTTCAAGTATTTCCGTACTAGGTGTTCCAGGATAAGCTGATGCAAAAACAACCCCTGCTTCATAAGCTCCCCTAGCCACCGCTTCATTTCCAGTTAGTATTTTTTTCATTCTTTCACTCCCATCAAAAGTAAGCGCTTTTATTTGCACAAAAATATTATATCAAATATAAATATAAAACTCAAAGGTTAACTGCGAGTTTTGTAAAAGCGCTAACACTTTATTGTGATAAAGAAAAAGATAACTATTTTAAATAGTTATCTTACTTATCGTAGTATACCCGTTATGGAAGCCATAAGCATCTGTTTTTTCTGGTAATTCTTTATTAATTACAATTCTTCTATTAGGGTAATAATGACCATCAATCAATTCTGGTTTATATTCATATTCATGATGAAAGACCTCAACATTATCTAATAAGCCATTCGACTTCTCAAATTTCTCGCGTGGAAAATTTACATTTAAAGTGTATTTTCCGGAATACATTTTTTTATTTATAATATATTCAAAAGTTTTTTCAAATTCACTTTCCACCATTCTAAATCCTTTTCTATCAGAAGAAAAAGCAACTGTATTGAATCCAAAATATTGGGCTTGTAAACACGCTCCAACTGTTCCTGAATATTTTGTATCAAACCCTAAATTATAACCATCGTTAATACCTGAAACTACCAAATCTGGCCTCAAGTTCAGTCCGCCTAATGCAAAGTTTACACAATCTACAGGTGTCCCTTCCACGGAGAATTCTTGATCATTAATCTTGTTAACTTTGAATCCTCCTATTGATAAACTCATACTTTTTGCACTTTGTTCTTCTGCCGGAGCAACTGTGTATACCTTACCATATTTTTCCAATACTACTTTTGCAAATTTTAATTTTTTAGATTGAATTCCATCATCATTGGTTAGTAGAATAATCATTTAAAAACCTCCGTATATATTTCTTTTATAGACTCGCCAAATTCATTTTTAATAAGAGTTTCAGCATCCTCCAGTTTCCCACCTAACACCAAACATGCTGCAGCATTAATATCTGTAAATGTAACTGTTTGATTTAGTAAGTATAAATCATCGTTATGTTCTTGTAATTTACCGTCATTAATTAGTTCACTTCTCAGTTTATTTATACTATTACAGCCTGAACAATTAAATGTTTTTTTTATAAAAGAGGACTTTTCTAAAACCAACTGTTTTGAGTCCTTGATAAATTTACATGTTGCATATAATTTATCGTTTCTATCTTTAATATAAAATATCATATAATCACACTCCTATTATATTTTAGCATAAAATAGAATCAATTTCTTATGAAACACAAATTATAATACATATCAAAATTAAAAAGCATACCATTACCAAAAAGTATAAAAAATATAAATACTAAATTTAGTTTTTGATATGCTTCTTGGTTAAGTTAGTCTTTATTTCCTTTATTAATAGTTAAAGTAATTCCTAATAATATAAAGAAATAAGTAATCGGTACAATAAATACCAACCAATTATATATATTATTATTTTGCGTGATTGCAAGTCCAGGGAACATCAACAAAGCAAATAGAGGTAACGCCATTGAGATCGCTGTTCCACTTCCTACAACCATCTCTTCTGCAACGGGAGATTCAAAATCTTGGTCCACTCCTTTAAGAAGTGCTAATCCTGTTGATGCAGTTCCAGTTAACATTCCAAACAATCCTAAAAAGTAATGAATAAAATATTTTTCACTATAAACTTTTTTTACCATAAATGAAATAAATAAATAAGTAAATATAGTAGCAAATATGGCCAGGACAATTACGAGCAAATAGTATTCCTTGATAGACTCAATTGTGATTGTCATAACAGCAGCAGCGATTAAAAAGTTAAAAGCTAAACTACTTATATTAGAAAGTATATAATTATTAGTTAAAAAGTTGATATTTTTACCCTTACTCTCAAATGCAAGCAAAATTTTCTTAAATAGGAGAGCATATAAAATACCAATTAAGAAGTTAAATCCGTGTGCCACACCTATAAATGTTTCTCCTATGGAACCAAATAAAGGTAAGAAATGATTTTCAAGAATTACTAATGTAATATAAACCATCGCATAAATAACAAAGATAATAGCCATTTGTGCAGTTAAAGCATCAAAAACACGTAGTTCTTTAATTGACTCAAATTCAAATTTTTCTTTAATAGTAGAGTTTTCTTTGTGAACCCTATCTACATCAAGGTTATGCTTTCTGGCCAGATAGTTTAAAGCAGATACTCCTACAGTTCCACCTACTACAAATCCTAAGGATGCTATGGTTGCGCCTAATGCTCCACCCTCAAGTAATTTACCTACTCCTTCAGCGTAACCAATTCCAATTGAAGTTGCTAATCCTGGTCCTTGACCGAACCCAAGGGGTAATAACAGTCCAGCACCTAAGAAAATATCCGAAAAGAATAGAAAAACAATAGTAACACCGATTATAGCCTGTAGTAAGTATGCCATAACAATAATCATTCCTGTTGACCATACTTTTTTGTTGGTCGGATTTTTGTCTCTCTTTAATGACAAGGCAATAAATCCAATAGCTAATGCGTGATATACTATATTATGTAATATTCCTTCACGATCAATCGTAATAACATTAAGAAATCCATTA
>DFNN01000025.1:11921-36058 GCA_002376065.1 Caryophanales bacterium UBA3566 | reverse complement strand
CCTCGAAGATATTATAGCAATAATAATTCTCTTATTCCATAAAAAAAAGCCACCTAAGTGGCTTTTAATTGTTATAGAGAGCTAATATTTGAAGCTTGAGGACCTTTTTGTCCTTCAACTACGTCAAATTCTACGCTTTCTCCTTCTTCTAAAGATTTGAATCCGTCTTTGTTGATTTGAGAATAATGAGCAAAAATATCAGTTCCCTCATCAGTTGTGATGAATCCATAACCTTTTTCAGAATTAAACCATTTTACTTTACCAGTCATGTTCGTTTACCTCCATATTTTAAAATTCCTATACTTACAAATACTGCTTTATAAAATATGTTACGTAATACGAACTTATTTTTATAAATTTCATTATTTGGTGTTACAGGTCTATTCCATAATACACTATTTTATTTAAATTGCAAGTCTTTTACACAATCTAGCCAATTATTTTTTAAAAGACGAGCGTAAAGAGACTGTTTGATTGAAAACAAGGCCATCCTTTATAGAATCTTGATCAAGCGCAAAATATCCATTTCTTGTAAATTGGAAGGAATCTCCAACTAAAGGATCAATACTTTCCTCAATGAATCCTTCTACTTCAATCAAAGAATCAGGATTCACTTTTTCACTAAACGGTGTATCTTTATCCTCAAAATCCGTAATTAAGTCATCAAATAATCTAAATTTGGCCTTCTTATTTTTCTTCGCATCAACATAATGAATGTTTCCATTAGGTTTACGATCGACAAACCCACTACCAGATTTCGTTTCTTTATCATAAGTACAATGGACCTCAATGATTTTACCATTCTCATCTTTTACAACTGAGTTTGCTTTGATAAAGTATGCGTGCATTAATCTTACTTCCACATCTAACGCAAGTCTTTTCCATTTTTTATTGGGTTTTTCTTCAATAAAATCTTCACGTTCAATATATACTTCTTTACTAAATGGCATCAACCTAGTTCCTAAAGCCTCATTATCGCGATTATTTTCCGCCTCTACGTATTCAATTTCATCTTCAGGGTAATTATCAATCACCAACTTAAGAGGGTCTAAAACAGCGTTTATACGAGGTACAGTAGACTTTAAGTAATCGCGCACATATTGATAGAACATATCAAGTTCTGTTTCACCTTGACTTTTTGGTAAGCCTAGTGCATGAATGAAATTATGAATCGCTTGAGGAGGTACACCTCTACGTCTCAATCCTGAAAGTGTAATCAATCTAGGGTCATCCCAACCGATGACTGCCCCAGACTCAACAAGCGCTTTAATATAACGTTTCCCAGTTACTTGATTGGCGATATATAACTTCCCAAATTCAATTTGACGAGGAATATTTTTCATTTCACACTCTCTGACAACCCAATCATATAAAGGTCTATGATCTTCAAACTCTAAACTACATAAACTATGGGTAATCCCCTCGACTGCATCCTCAATTGGATGTGCATAATCATACATTGGATAAATACACCATTTATCACCAGTATTATGGTGATGTGCTCTTTGAATTCGATAAATGACTGGATCACGCATATTCATATTTGGACTGCTCATATCAATTTTTGCACGAAGCACCTTTGAACCATCTGGAAATTCTCCATTTTTCATTCCTTCAAATAAACTTGTGTTTTCCTCAATAGAACGTTCTCTATATGGACTATTTTTTCCAGGGTTTTTTAAATCGCCTCTATATGCTCTTATCTCTTCAGCAGTCAAATCATCAACATAAGCTTTTCCTTTTTTTACAAGCAACATTGCGCGTTCATACATCTCATCAAAATAATCGCTTGCGTAAAACAAATTTTCCCACTCACAACCAAGCCATGCAATATCCTTTTTGATACCTTCAACAAACAATGTATCTTCTTTTACTGGATTGGTATCATCAAAACGCAAATTAAAATAACCACCATGTTGTTTTGCCATAGAGTAATTTGTAATAATCGCTCTCGCATGACCCAAATGTAATAATCCATTGGGTTCAGGTGGAAAACGGGTTATCGCACGATCATGTTTTTTACTTTTGATATCATTTTCTATAATTGTGTTAATAAAATGATTAATTTCCATTGTACCAGTCCTCTTTTTATCTCTACTTTTTATAACTTACACATTATCACAAAAGCTTTATACAAGCAACTTTATTGTTTCAAATCTTGTTTCAATTTTTTCATTCTTATAATACTTTCTTCAAATTGATCACTTTCTTCTTTCAACCATCTGAAAAAACGTTCATCATTCAGTATTTTTTGTGCTATAACATCTAAATTTACATAATTAGAATTTAAAAACGAAGTGAACTCTTCCATCGAATAGAATTGATGATGTTGATACGTATAAAGCGGTTTCCTTGCATTCTCATCTAGTGATTTCTTTTCGATTTTCTTACGTTTTTTAGCTCCTCGCTTTAATACTGATGCATCGACGCCAAAGAAGCGATGTAAATCATGTTTCTTCTCAATATTATCCTGTTCATCATCAATAGAAATATCGATTGTTTCTTCTTCCATTTGTTCTTCTTCAGACGTTTCCTCCTGGATATCTTCTATTTCTTGTGAAACTTCAATATCTTTTTTAGGTTGTTCTTTGTTTTCTTGTTCAACATTGCTTCCTTCTATTTTATCTAAAGGATTCATTGTTCTTCTTACACTCAATTCCTCATGTAAAAACGAAGGATAAATACGATGTTCTTTCTCTCTGTCACTTTCTTGTTCAAAAGCGTCATCAATATTTATCGGTTCATCCACTATCTCTTCCTTATCTCTAAGGTTGTTCTCATCAGAGTCAGATACATCTTCATCCGTTTCCTGATTACTCATGACTTCCTGTTCATTAGACAAATGCGATACATCTTCATCAATTGTCTCTATTTCTTCTTTAATAGCATCTGTATTCTCATAATCATCAGTAACGTTTTTTTCTTTTTCTATAGCGATTTCCCGTCTTTTTTGTTCGATAAATTCACTTTGTTTTTTTAGTTGTGTTGCCTCTTTAATTTGGCTTGCTGATACAACTACTTCATCTTCTATCTCTAATGCTTCATAATGTTCTGGAAGTGCCTCATCTTTTTCTGTTTTCTTGACATCGATATCCTTTGAGTAATCAACATAAACTTCGTCATTGTTTTGTGATTGATTGTTCTTTCTTTTAAACATGGAACACCACTCCAATCAATACTTGGATTATGATAGAAAGAATGAAGATCACTGATAAAATTAAGGCAACAAAATATGATATATTTAATGTCTCAATAAAGAATGGTTTTTGTTTCTGTAGTTGATCATTCTTTTGATGTATTTTAGATAAATTTTTTATATAATTTTGGACCTCTTTTTGTTCATAACTTAAGTGTTCTAATAATGGATAATTATCTTTTTGTTCATGTTCAATTTTTTCAATATAAAGTTGAATATTTAGCATCATTTTTTCAATGTGATTTTGATGATTTTCTATTGCTTTATCTTCATCAAAATTGCGATGAATTATTTGCATTTCTTGTACATCTTTTATTTGCGATTTAAAGGCAAAGTATATCACAAAATATATTAGATAAACAAGCAAACTAAGACGTCCTATGGTCAATGTTGCTCTTTGAATTATAGATGAATTATGAAACACAATATCGATAAATTTTTGTAAAAAATTATTCATAAAAATTGTTTGTGATGGTATTAAAAATATCGCAAATAGTACAACAAATATGAACAGTGAAAATAGAATTTTTTTCTTAAAGTTTTTCAATATATTTATTTCTTTTTTCGGGAGTAAAAAATACAACTTTTTTATTCGTTTTAGCATCGTTAAAAATGCGACATTATACTCTTCAATATATTTTGCAAAAATATCTTGTAAAATCCGTTTCAATCCAGCTCCTTTATATGCAGGATGGTCTATAATTTCCTTGATTGAAACTACACGATTTGATTCTTTGGTTTGTACATAAAACTGCTCAATAGATTTTATTTCTTTTGGCCATGTATGGTGGTACATTAATGGGTTCTTAAATAAGTATAATTCTGCTTTGTTCTTTCCATAATCTAAGCGTATCAACTCTTCTAAAGATGCATTAAAAAGGAGTGTATTAGGATGTGTAGTCTCAAAACTAAGCTGTTTACGTAAATGATAGGTTGAACTATTCAATTTGTTATACGTAAGCAACAACATAAGTTCTTCACTTTTTTTCATCTCATACCCTCCTTCTTATTGTGTTTTATACTTTTTATTCACCAGAAAAGATGTCGTCAAAATCATTAAAAATCGTAGGATCAACCATTGATTCAATCACTTCGATAAATTCAACTTGTGTTTCTGGGTCTAAACTATCCAGCATTGTAAACATTTCATTGATATCTTCTGGAGATGCAGTTCCATCAACCAATATATCGTTTTGTATTTCTGACATTTTATCAAGCAATGCTTGCTCATCAGGATTGTTTTCATCATCTAAAACATCATCTAAATTTGTCAGCAATGAAGGATCACTTACGACATTATATACTTCATCAGTAAAAGTATCTAACAGTGCTTGATATTGAGGCGAACTAACTTGCAGTTCAATTGCATTATTGACTAAAGCAATGCCAGTAACTTCAACTGCATCTGTTGAACCTTGTTGTAAGAAAGATGATAATCCTTCAGCAGTAATCACCATTTGACCTTGATCGTTAAATGAAGCAAATTCAATACTTCCCATCGAACGGAATAAATCAATAAATGGTTCCATATCTGTAATATTGATGTATTCACCATCCACTTCAAGTGGATCTTTACCGATGGTCATCATGTCAAACTCAAATATAAGTTCAGTTGATGATTCTGAAACTTGAGTTGCGGTTAGTTCTAACATTGATTCTACTCCAGCGATTTGGAACAACGCTTTACCGATAATCTCTGTACCTGTAAAGTCGAACCACAGTGCTTTTAGACCAAATTCAACTGATTTCATCTCACTACTATAAACATCAGTTGTGTAGGTATAAGAAACTCTTGTATCACTGAATCCATCTTCTGCATGATATATCAATTTATTAAATGTTTCTTCATAAATCATAAAGCCACTGTTAGATAACGCAGATGTAAACACATATTCTGTAAATCGATTGACTAAAAATTGTTGTCCATCAAATAAATCAGGATTAAAATCTCCATATATTTTCTCTGAACCAACCCATTGATAATCGTGTAAATCATATAAATACAAAGGCATTTGCTCCGCATCGGTTGATTCTAATTTTGAAATACCCGCAACAATTACAATCTCATCATCTTTCACTTTAAATTCCAATAAATTATTATCATAAATAATACTTAGTACTTCTTGTGCTAAAGCTCCACCTGTTGACGATGTATCTTCATTTCTCACAAGTTCTTCTAGAACATCATCTTTTAATAAAGTGTAAGTAAATGTTTCTATATCCAAATCTCCAACACTTACTTGATTATTCAACTCTTCTACATCAAAGGAAGGAACATTATTTGAAACCAAGTTCATCACTGTTGATAAAAATGTTTTCGGTACTGGAATGTTCCCAAGAGTAATCTTTTCAAAAGACAACACATACTGATCTTCTAAATCTTCAAAAGAAAAATACAAACGTACAGTTGTTTTATATGAAAAACCAGCAATTGGTGCTTCAAGATAGATATTAATAATAAATTCATCTTCATGTAAATCAACCCATACACCACGCAAACTCAAATTAGATCCTGCTTCTAAGCTTTCATAAAGAATGTTATTACAAGAATCTTCTTCACAATCATCTCCAGGTAAATAATTCGGATTCAAATCTGGATTTTCGCGTATTTTTTCAAATATAAATGTATTGATCATATCTGCTGTAGCATTATATTCCATATCAGTTGTTGTTCCATCTTCTACATCGTTAATCGATGTATCTAATTCTTCAAAAAACATAGATTTAGCATCCGTAATAGGACTGTATAAATCGGTTGGGATATCTTCCGCCCCACTACCATCATACATAAAACCAACGAGTGCCAGAGGAATTCCTCCTATAATCACAACAAAAAATAGTAGTAATAAAAATAATTTTTTCATTTTTTTCCTCCAATAAGATATCATTCTATCTTAAGTATAATGTATTGTTGTGTAAATTTTATGAATTAAACGATGAAAAGTAAGAACTTATTCCATCAATTTCACTCTTGAAAAACCATTTAAAGTCATATCATCTGTTTTCTTTGAAGTCATATATTGAAAATAACCTGCAATACCAATCATTGCGGCATTATCTGTACAATATTCAAAATTCGGAACAACCACTTCTACATCATGAATTTCCTTATCTATTTTCTCTCTTAAACCTTTATTAGCAGCTACTCCACCAGCAACGATAAACATCTTCGCATCAAACTCTTTAATTGCTTTTACGCTTTTTCTCACAAGCACATCACTCACTACTTCTTGAAAGCTTGCACAAAGGTTTTCAACATTTAATGTTTCATTTCGTTGATGAATATTATGAACCAAATTAATGATATGCGACTTCAATCCGCTAAAACTAAAATCGTAAGAATCTTTTTGATCAATATTTGGCATTGGATAAGTCGCTTCTCCTTGATGTGCTAACTGATCTACAATCGGACCACCAGGATACCCTAACCCAACTGTTCTAGCTACTTTATCGTATGCTTCACCTACCGCATCATCATAGGTTTCCCCTAATTTTTGGAAATCATAATGATCCTTCATTAATATAAGTTCAGTATGTCCACCACTCACGACCAAACAAACAAGTGGAAAAACCAAATCTTTTGTTATATGGTTGGCATAGATGTGCCCCGCAATATGATGTACGCCAACAATGGGAATATCATTCGCCAAAGCAAAAGCTTTCGCCGCATTCACACCTATCAATAAACTACCAATCAATCCAGGTCCTTTCGTCACAGCAATCAAATCTACTTCATCCTTTGTTATATTTGCAGCTTGTAACGCCTCTTCAAAAACAAGAGTAATTCCTTTCACATGTTCTCTTGAAGCAATCTCAGGAACTACCCCCCCATAAGTCTTATGAACATCTATTTGACTGAGTACGATATTACTCAAAATAGTCTTTCCATCTTTACTTATACTGACACTTGTTTCATCACAACTGCTTTCTACACTTAATACAATCATTTATGTCCTCCAATCAATAAATACATCAATAGCGCATCCTCTTTATCCTGATAATACTCTTTTCTAACAGCAACATCAAGAAATCCAAACGAACGATATAAAGTAATCGCCGCAGTATTCGATGGACGAACCTCTAATGTAATGGATTCAACCTCATCTTTTTTTAATTCTTCTATTATATAAGATAACAACAAATGTCCAATATGTTGCTTCCTATATTCCTCCTTAACATAAATAGTCATGATTTCAGCATTTGGTTTCGGCACCCAACCACCAATATATGCAACTCGTTTACCTTCAATAAGTGCGATAAAATAACGCGATAAATTATTCTCAATAATCTCTTGATATAGCGCTTTTTCTTCAATTCTTTGATGAAACACTTTGGTCTCATGGTGATATACAAAAGGAACATCACTCATATCCATCTTACGAATATGGATATGTTCTTGTTTAACTACTTTTTGCATTTTTTTCAGCTTCCGTTAATCTCAAATAATTTGGCGTTAACTGATGGATATCTTCTACCTTTACAAGCAAAGAAGAGTTATGTAAAAGTCTTAAATTAGGTTTCCCAGCCAATACTGTCTTCCCATCAGTCTGTGCTTCCTCATACGCCTTAAGATTCGTCAATTCTTCATCTTTTAGTTGATATAAGTTACCATTTTTCACTTCATAAAGACCTAAAAAAGCATTTCCTCTTCTTGCATCCACAGCTGGAATCACAATGCCTTCATCAACTGAACTGGCAAGCAATGCCAATGAGCTTACTTGATACACTGGAATATCTAGTGTCCAGCCAAACATCTTCGCAATCACAACACCTACTCGTAACCCAGTATAACTCCCAGGTCCAATCCCAATCACAATTCGATGAAGATCTTTTACATGCATTTTTTGTCTTTTCAACATAGCCTCTAATTCGCTCATCAACTTAACCGAGTGGTCATTATGACCTTCTTCATAATATGCTTCTAATTCATCATCTCCATGATAAAGTGCAATATATAGATGTGATGTCGCAGAATCAATCACCAAGCTTTTCAACAATTCGCTCATACTGTCCAGTCCCCCTTATAGTCAACTTACGTTTCAATGCATCAATGATTTCTATCTCAATGACCAATCGCTCTTCTGGTAATATTTCCTCAATATGATGGTACCACTCAATCACAGTTACACCATCACCATAAATATATTCTTCTAATTCATAATCTACACCAACACCCTGAAGACGATAGACATCCATATGATACAAAGGTAACTCTCCATCATATATTTTCATAATCGTAAATGTAGGAGAATTGATTGTATCTTCAATTCCCATATATTTCCCAAGAAATTTTGTAAAAGTTGTCTTGCCTGCACCCAAATCACCATCTAAACAAAGCACAAAACCCTCAAAAAGAAAATCACTAAGCTGTTTTGCAAACAGTTCAAGACTAACAAGACCATCAATTATTCGATATTTTTCCATTCATTTCACACCCAACTTATAATCTACCTCAAATTATAACATAATCAGCAAAAAAGATATATATTTAACCTAAGTGATGTTATAATCAAATATAAGGAGTGGTTCGATGGATTTATTACTCTATAACCCATTATCTAAAAACAATAAAAGCAATATAACAACCCATAAATTGATTACATATTATAAAAAACACAATCTTCCTTTTCGATTGAAAAGTATCGTGAAAATTAATGATACTGTAAAATTCTTAAAGGAAAAAGACATATATGAAAACATCATTTTACTAGGTGGAGACGGAACCATCAATAGATTTGTCAACGACATCAAAGACTATACCTTAACAACTCCAATCTATTTAAAACCAAACGGATCTGGAAATGATTTCTTACGCTCTTTGAAACATCAAAAAGAAAACACACAAGAAATCATGCAGGCTACTTATAATGATCAAAAAACACAACTATTCATGAATGGTGCAGGAATCGGGATAGATGGTTTAGTCTTAGAGTATATCGATAAAGCCAAAAACAAAGGTAAATTCCGATATTTTTCTAATACCTTTAAAGCCCTCAAAAACTATAAACCCACCGATTCTATCGTATGGATAGACGGTGAAAAGAAAACATTCCACAACACTTATCTTATCAACGCAAATAATGGAAAGTATGTTGGTGGCGGTATGAAAATCACCCCAAAAGCAGACTTATCAACTAATACACTAGAAGTCATCATCGTTCATACCATCCCTAAATGGTTGATATTCTTTATTTTCATTACAATATATTTAGGTATCCACACTATTTTTAAAAGCTATGTGTATACCGCAAAAGCATCCTCATTAAAAGTTGAAATGCCTCATCCTTCAATTGCACAAGTTGATGGAGAAATCACTAATCAAGTCACTACCTTAGAAATCCGTTCAAGCAACAAACAAATACATTTCCAGCATTATAAAAAGTAAACCAATTAATTGGTTTACTTTTTTTAAACTTCTTTAACAAAACACTTTCGTCCATCCCTAGAAGTTTCTACAAACCCCATCTTCTTAAGATAATGAATATGTTGATCTTCCGTTGAAAATGTCACAAATTCGTCATATCCAGATTCTTTAAAGAATGCTCGTTGATCTTCAAAAACATACGAACCTACTTTAAAATCTCGATACTCAGGTACGACGTAATCCAAATGAATTTCAAGTGTATGCTCATCTATTGGATCAGCCGCAAATAGTCCCGCAGGATACATATTTCGCAGTACAAAAAACTTAATCTTAGCTTCTTCAATTAAATTTTTAGGAACTTTTGTAAAGTGTGTCAAATCTTTCTCATAAAATGTCAAAAATTGTTTCAAATAATGCTCCTCTTTTGATACAGACATTACTTTGAAAAAATCTACAGTAGTATAAATTTTTACCAAATAATATACGTTAATTATTACTATCCCAAAATTCATTAATCCCGTAGGTATACTCCCAATCATAAATCCATATATTCCAAACAAAATAGACCCACCCAAATTAATCCATCTGAGTTTTTTGATTGATGTCATTAATAAAGATATCAACACCACTGCCGAAGCAAGATAACCTAAATATTCTAAATACGCTCCCATTATTATTCCTCCTCTATGTTAAACGAACCATACGTCGTTTTCGAAACGGCTTAATTTCTGTAATGACTATTCCACTAATAATCAATAATCCCCCAATGATTAACCTAAGTGTCATTGGTTCTCCAATAATCAGCACTGATCCTACCACTCCAAATACACTTTCAAGTGCGACAATTAGACTGACTTTTGTCGGTAAAGAAATTTTTAAAGCATAACTTTGTACTAAGAACCCTAGTGCTGTATTAAATACCCCTAAAACCAACAAAGGCCAAAGTGAAATAACAGTGATTTCAGGATATTCATCCACAGCCAACATAAACGTTACTGATAAAATCATTGATACGAATATATTAACCAAAACAAATAACGCAGGATCAAAATTGTATTTCTTTTGATAAAAACTCCCAGTAACAACATTAAACGCAACCATAATAGCACATATGAATGTATATATATCCCCAATATTAACACCACTAAATCCATTTGAACTATAACTTAAGATAAACATCCCAATGATGGCAACAACGACACTAATAATATTAAAAAGATCAACTTTCTTTTTAAAAAATAAGAAATACAGATATGGCACAAACACAATGTTTAACTGCGTAATAAATCCGTTCTTAGAAGGTGTTGTATAAACACTACCAAGTGTTTGAAAGAAAAATCCAAAAAACAAAAATAAACCAGTGATTGTTCCATAAATTAAAATATCACGATTCAAAAATTTTAATCTTTTACGATAAATAATCCCAAGAATGATCGTCGCAGTCAAAAACCGCCCAACCATAATGGTATTTGCTTCAAATCCATAATTCACCGCAAGTTTTGTGATTGGAAATCCTAAACCCCAAATTATGGTTATAATAAACAGAGAAAATTCTGCAAAAACAACTTTTTTATCTGCCATTGTCAACACCTCAACATAAGAATATACTACATTATACTCTTAAAAGCAATATAATGTGCATCAAAAAAACTCCCATAAAGGAGTTTTTTTAGTTTATTTTAATCGTTTTAATAATTCTTCTCTTAAATGTTCATATCCCGGTTTCCCAAGAAGAGCAAACATATTTTTCTTATAAGCCTCTACTCCAGGTTGGTTAAAAGGATTCACCCCTAATAAATATCCACTAATTGCACATGCTTTTTCAAAGAAATAGACCATATATCCAAAACTATATGGAGATATTTCATCAACCTCAATAATTAAATTAGGCACTCCACCATCTTTATGAGCAAGTAATGTTCCTAAAAAAGCTTGTTCATTCACTGCTTCAATTGATTTTCCTGCCAAATAATTCAATCCATCTAAGTTAGCATCTTCTTTCTCAATTATCAGTTGATGTCTAGTCTTTTTCACATGCAACACAGTCTCAAATAAGTGTCGTTCTCCATCTTGAATATATTGTCCGAGCGAATGCAAATCCGTACTAAAAGACGCACTAGCTGGAAAGATTCCTAAATGGTCCTTTCCTTCGCTTTCACCAAACAACTGTTTCCACCATTCACCAATATAAAACAATGCAGGTTCATAGTTCACAAGTAACTCAATTTTTTTACCAGAACGATAGAGTAAGTTGCGCATTTTCGCATATAGATATGCTTGATTCTTCAATGTTGGATCTAGCAAGTCCTCATAGGCTTCTTGCGCCCCATTCATCATTTCAACAATATCAATACCACTAGCCGCAATTGGTAATAGCCCTACTGCCGTTAAGACACTATAACGTCCACCAACATCATCAGGAACTACAAACGTCTCATATCCTTTTTGATCTGCGAGTTCTCGCAATGCACCACGTGCTTTATCAGTCGTCGCATAAATTCTTTTTTGTGCTTCATCTTCCCCAACCTTTTCTTCCAATAGCTTTTTAAACATTCTGAAAGCAAGTGCAGGTTCAGTCGTCGTACCCGATTTTGAAATCACATTAATCGAAAAGCGTTTATCTTCTAAATATTCTTGCAACTCAAACATGTAATCACTAGAGATATGATGCCCCACAAAAATAATTTCTAACTCTTTTTCTTTTGAAAAATGCTTTCTCAAATACTCAATTGCCGCTTTTGCCCCTAAATAAGAACCTCCAATTCCAATCACCAACAATACATCCGATTGTTCGCGAATCAATTTGGCAGATTTTATAACACGAGCAAATTCTTCTTTATCATAATCTTTTGGTAAATCAACCCATCCTAAAAACTCATTTCCCAAACCTGATTGGTTATGCAAAGTATTATGTGCTTCAATAACTTCACGATCAATCTCCACAAAAGCTTTTGGATCAACAAACTCTTTCGCATTATCAATATTTACTGTTAAATATTTTTTCATATTTTAGCCTCCTATTACGGTTATATGTTACCACATTGATGAATTAGTGTACACAAAAAAGCGCTATCTATCCAAAAGAAAAAACGATGTTACTCATCGTTTTTCACTTCATAACTGTCAATCCATTCTTGTAATTTTTCTTTCAAAGGAGAAAAACCCGATTGTAGAATAATATTATATCTCTTCTTTTTCTTGTGTAACGCCTTAAAACTCAGTTTCAACTTATGTCCTTCAACATCCAACACTTTAAGATCGATAACATCTCCTACGTTAACGTAGTCTTCTATACTGCGTACAAAACCATTGCTAAATTCTGATATGTGTATTAATCCCACATAATCTTGATCAACTTTTACAAAAGCTCCATAAGTCTTTATTGCAGTAATCTCCCCTTTTATGATTGATCCTTTTTTCATGATAGAACACCTCATATAAGATTACTCATTCATAGTATATCAAAATTCAACTCAACATCAAAGCATAAAAAAAGAAAATTTGCAAAAGCAAATTTTCTATTCAATTTGTTCTACACCAATAATTCCTGGAACTTCCTCAATTAAAATTGCTTCAACACCATCAGTAAGTGTTGAATCTATTGCACTACATCCTACACATGCTCCTAGCATTTGTACATATACTATACCATCTTCAAAACGAACAAATTTTATATCTCCACCGTCTCTTTGAATGTAAGGACGTAATTTTCTAATAATTTCTTCTACTTGTTTTACAATTAAATCTTGATCCATATTATCACCTCATATGATTGCAAACACATTATATACCATATTCTAACAATTGTTAATTATTATGCTAAAAAAAATAAGGATTATTCCTTACTTTTTCGTTTCAAGATAAAATAAGCTGTATTTGGGTTACATGACTCTTTCAAATAATCCGCAACTGTTTTATAAGTTTCATCTGTAAAACCTTTTAAACGCAACATTTCCGAACTATAATCACCTACTATGTACTCATATTTATCTAAATAATCTACATATCGGTCATTAAATGATTTTACTTCAAAACATTCCTTAAAATCTTTCACTAACTCAAACTCTCCAAAATTGGTCTCAATCATTTGAAAACCCCCTTTATATAATTTTCACGATAACTTTTTACATCTACTTTTTTTAGTTCAATTAAGATTGTAAACCCTATAAACACAATAATCAACAATATTACTGATAAATGAAAAACATAGATTGGTTCTACTTGATATATAAAACCACCAGCCAAGAATCCTAACGTTGTTCCCAAACCAACAATACTTTGTCTAACTCCTACTAAGACACCCTGGGAAACGGCTCTATTATCTGACATAAAACTAATAGCTGTCGGTTCATAAATCGCCAGCATTACAGTATATAATAGGTAAAAAGAATATAATCCAATCAACAAATTATCAGTTCTAAAAGTTAAAAATAAAAATAATGGTGCAAATAAAAACTGAAACTGTAAAAATCGAAAGTTATGAAATCTTTTTAAAAAGAATGGTGCAATCCATAAATTGGATATCAAACTGACAAACCCTACAAAAAACAAGATAAAACCTAATACCGTAGCATTATATCCATCATCAATAATGTAGTAATCTAAAAATCTTCTTACGTTATTATGTGCAAAACTAATAAAGAAAGTTAACGTGATTGTATAAATTGGTACCCATGGTAGACGTCCTACTTCTTTAATCTTCTCTATTAAGTTTTGTCTTGATAAGTGATGATCAGTATCTTTTAAATCCGTTGGAGCAAAATAAATATATACTCCAAAAATCAGCAATACACCTGCTTGAATAAAAAAGACATTTGATAAATTTTCTCTAAGTAAGTTTGTCAAAATAGCTCCAAAAATATACGCCAAAGATCCACCCATCATATAAAGGGAAACCGCATAACTAAGCATTTTGTTTCGTTCTTGTTCTTCTGTTACATTGTCATTGATGTATGCATATAAATTCACCAAAACCCCTGCGACAAAAAAACCACTAATCAAGGCAGCCACAAGCAACAGGTATGGATCACTAAATAAACCAAACAATGCTTGTCCAACTGCATATCCAATAAAGATAATACCTAGTATCTTTTTTCGATCCTTTATATCACCAAGAGATCCCCATATTGTGGAAAAAAGAAGTAATCCAAGACCACCACTTGCTAAATACATCCCAATAAAACGTCCACCTATATCTAGTGAATCTAAATATGCTGGCATACTCGGGTTTGTAATAAAAAAAAGAAAACCATAAATGACAGTGATCCATAGTAAATACTTATGTGATCTATCCATCTACATCACCAATCCTAGTACTTATAATCATCTTCGTTTATTGTATAGTCATCTTCTTTTACAAAATCATTGCCTTTTTGACTCTCATTTCGATACAACGTATCTTTACCAATAGGTAGGATTGCCGCCATGACAATATATACCACCAAAATCGGCAAAAACCCAGAGAAAACAAACGCCAAAACAAATATTACTCGAACAAGTCCAGCGTCCATATTAAAATATCTCGCTAAACCTGCACAGACTCCACTAAACATTTTTCCTTCTTCTAATCGATAAAGTTGCTTTTGTTCTTTCATTTTTATCACCTATATGAGATTATACTTGCTTCACCCTTGTTTTTCAATTAAAACTACACTTTGTGTCATAATTCCTTCTTGTCTACCAACAAATCCTAATCCCTCAGTTGTAGTAGCTTTTACACTAACATATTCAACAGGTATTTCAAGAAGTGTCGCGATGTTCTTTCTCATTTGATCAATATAATGCCTTAATTTAGGGCTTTCCAACATAATGGTTGAATCTATATTTACAACACGGTAACCTTTTTCTTTTACCTTTTTCATTACTTGTTTGACTAACAAAGAGGAATCAATTCCTTTAAATTCTTCAGAGGTATCCGGGAAAAGTTTCCCAAGATCACCCAATGTCAACGCCCCTATTAAAGCCTCACAAACTGTATGTAACAAACAATCTCCATCACTGTGTCCAACACTACCTAATTGACTAGGAATGTGAACACCACCAATCATCAAACGATAACCAGTATCTAAACGATGAACATCTGTACTTTGTCCAATTCTAATCATAATATCACCTCTAAAAATAACAAATCATCCATATTAGTGAACTTAATATTCTTTTTATCTCCTTCAACAAAAAAGGCAGGTATATTCAGTAACTCTAGCAACAATGTTGTATCATCAGTTGACTCTATATTTTTTTGCAAAGCTAGTTTATGAGCTTCAATTAATTTGCTTTTATGAAATGCTTGTGGTGTCTGTGTCGCAATCAATTGATTACGATCCAAAGTCTCATTTACAAATGAATTTTCAACTCTTTGTATAGTATCTGATACTTTTACACCCAAAGTTAACGATGAATATCGACTTAAATTACGCTTTAGTATCTCAACACTTTCTTTTGGAATATAAGGTCTCGCAGCATCGTGTATTAACACATATTCTTCTTCAATAAATTCCAGCGAATTGTAGACACTTTTTTGCCTTGTAAGACCACCAAAAATAACTTGATTAATTTTCGAATTTTTAAGTATATCAAAATGGTTAAAATCATTTCTATTTATGACCAAAATAATCTGCGAGCAATCAACATCATTTTCAAAATATTTTATTGAAAAATCAACAATTCTTTTTTCATGTATTTTTAATAAAATTTTATTATCTTTTAATCCTGATCTTTTACCACTACCAGCTGCCAAAATTATCGCAGAATATTTCATTAAAAATCACCTTCTATTTTTATAAAAATTTATCAAATATTTTCATCAAAAAATGCATAATTTTTTTTCGTGTTTGGAATCAATGTTTCTTTTAATGCTGACGTTGCTTCCTGTAAAACAAGTTCAACACTTTTGGGTTCGTATGGTGACATTGTTATTCCTAGATTTGGATAAACTGAATGTTCTACACCACCAAATTGCATTGAAAAATTCATCAACTCTCCAGTGCCTGTTAAAGCCCTTTTTAATACTTCGTATTTCTTTTCATTTCTTAATATCATTGCAAACTTTATTCCTTCTATTCGATATAAACTTTGTTCATCTTTGATAAAATTATAGCGTAGTTTTTTCAGGTATTCACCCATAAACAAGTCACCAATATCGCGGCCATATTTCTCGTTAATATTTGGAATATTTGATAACTGAATTAAGACAAAATAATATGGTGTTTTTGAACTTTTTAATCGTTGCATTTCTATCTTCATTTTTTGAATAGTTGGTAAGGTATTTAATAGATCAATTTCTGACTCAGGAAACAATTTAACATCCATTGGTTTAATGAGTGAAATATATGAATTTTTTTTATCATTTATTATCAATTTTCCTACTTCTTTAATCCATATGATTTCATCATTATTTTTTATTCTATATGTGGTCTTATAAACCGGGTTTCTTTTTGTTAAATTTTTAATATTTTTTTGATACTCTAAAACATCATCCCGATGAATTTTTTCGAGTAATTCTTCTTCTGAAAATTCATTAAATTTTAACCCAATTAATTTCATGTATTTATCAGTTCCAAAGTACTTATTATCTTCATCTTTAAACGCCACGCCATCATTCAATAATTCTAAGGTTGAAATAAATCTTTTTCTTAATAATTCTGATGCATTATTCACTCGTTCTAGGTCATCTTCTAATTCATGTATATCTTCTTTTGTCGCATCTTTTTGCAATACCCTTATAATAAGTTTTATCGCTAATATAAGGGATAATAATGTAATATATCCATAAGTAAAATATGTAAAGTATGAATGTTCAAATGTTTCAATAAAGTAAAAATATGCTATGCCAATTAATCCTATAATAAGTAATAGATATGTGTAATCTTTTTTTCTTGTTTTTGCAAATAATTTTATGATAATAAACAAGAAAAGAATGCCTATATTTGCAAGTAAGAAATACAACACCATGTTCATCATCCCTTCTATTTATCAATCGTACCTTTAACATATGATTTTGGATAATAATATGTTAGATAGAAACCTACAAATACTAAATAATAACTCAATGAAGAGTATGTTTGCTCTAAAATGATTCCTAGGAAAGCAATAATCAAGAAAATCATTCCCCAAATAAACGTCAGTCCTCCAGTCATTGATAAGAACAGTCTAGTACGGATATAGTCAGTCCTATAATCATGAGCAAAATACCCATAAGCAACTGGTTTATTGATCAACCATGAAATTAGCCAATATAGTGAGAACAATACCATTGTGTATGTACTATCTTTCAACTCGTTTACTTGTGGAACAAATAAACTAACAATTAACAACACTGCATACAAAGAAACAGCAAATATATCAAAAATTAATATTTTTTGTAACCATTTATTTTTCAAGTAAATTAATACACCCAAAAGTGTCATTGTAACTGGGGAAATAATGACATATGGATGATAGTTTGCAAGTAAGTTGGCAAGTAAAATAACACCCAACATTCCAAGCATTAACTGCAATCCTTTTCGTCCTTGAACAAATTTATATCTCATTGGTTTACTAACTTCTATTCCCATATCAAATGCATCAATGACTTCATCTAAAGCTTCTTTTGACCCTACGTACTCTAGGCCTCCAGCATCCAGTGCTTTTTTCAACGTCATATTTCCAACACTTAAATCATAAAGACATTCATTGGTTGCGATGATAATCAAATCTGGTATTTCTGAAACACCTTTAAACAATCTTTGGTGTTTTCCTTTGGTACGTACATAATAAGAATCTTTTCCAATATAAAACTGAATGTTCTTTTCTTGTTTTCCTAAAGAGTTAGGAATAAACTGATGAGAAATAATCGCCATTAGTTCATCATGGGTAATAAAATACTCTTCATCATCACCGTGATATATCGCGTCATCGATAATATCTCCATATTCAACACCCAACTGAATCATTCCTGTTATGCCAGCTTCTGGTTTTGACCAAGAGCCAATAAAATATGCATTCTTAAAAGGATTGATTATCTCATGATTATCAACATCAAATAAATCGTTAATATCTTTTCTAGACCAAAAATCTTTCGACATAACACCACCAAAATACGGCATTGATTTTCCCATTCTAGAAACTGTAATATGGTTATTTAACTTAGGGAAATATTGGATTAGTTGATTGAGTACCTTTTTTTCCATCTCTTCATTGGTTGAATCATCTTCAATAAACTCAACCAAAATCGCACCTAAACCGTCCTTACAAGCATTTTTATCAATATGTTTATAACTAACCAAGCTCATCAATTGAATCCCTTGTTCTTCGAATTTACTGAAAATGTATTGGGATTCCTTTATTCCACATTCTTCAGCGTTAATGTCTAACCCAATATATAGTTTATTAAAAGTTTGTGCATCTTTTGTTTTTGGATATACTTTATAGAAATACTCTTTGATGTCCTGCTTATCGGGGGCATATCGATCTATAAATTCATCAATTCGCATATTAATGACATAATGCTTAGCAATAATTTCTACACCATTTTCATCAATCATTTTTTCAATAGATCCATCTGTAAAAATTACTTCTTTAATTCCTCTTTCAGTAAAAATCTTTTCTTTATTTTTAGAAATCTCTTCTGTTAATGTTTGTACAATGTCTTCATATGAAGAAGTAACAAAATGTGATCCCTCAATGAACGTATCGATAAACTTAATAAAATAGTTATATGCATTGATATCCTCTAAGTTAAGTCCTACACTGTCATAAACAAGCACAAATTCATTTCTTAATTCTTGATTATTAAAATACTTATCTAAGACATCATTTAAAGAAAGATCTCCCCACTCAATCATCAATGATGATAAGGTATAATCTTTGTTCTTTAATCTTGCTAGTTTTTGTTCTTTATAATCTTCATAATGGCGTTTAATATCCTCAAATAGGCGATGTATTTGATCGCGTTGCTTTGGATAATGGCGTACCAAATACACCAGAAATTCATTGAACGTATTTGGTCTTTTTAGAATTCTTTTGTTTTTATTTACAACCATCGCATACTCATTATCAAAATATTCAAATGATTCAGTTAACCCACAACGTTTAATATACTCATAGAAAAGATTTCCTGGGTGTATACCGCCCAAATCATGATTAAAAAATCGAAATTCAAACATACGGTATTCCTCATCACGTATACGTTTAGAATACTTTTGTAATTTCTTTTTTTTGCCTTCTTCAAAGACAGCGATATTACGAAGTCTTTTTGAGAGATATGTTGCGGTCGTAAGACTCCCTAGTCCTCCGCCAATAATGACAACATCATACTTTTCCATGTTCATCACCTATTTCCTTTATTACCCTTTATTATAACACAATCCCACACATCTCACATCCAGAAAATAAAAAAGAACTGTAAGAACAGTTCCTATACTTGTAAATGCTTTTCTAAATATAAAAGCAATGCTTCTTTACTAATGTCTTGGTCAAGATATCCATCTAATGCCACACTGATTTGACCCGACTGTTCACTAATCACAATGGTAAGTGAGTCTGTCACTTCACTAATCCCGATTGCTGCCCGATGTCGGGATCCTAATTCTTTAGGTATATCTGTTCGCTCAGTTGATGGATAATATGCTCCAGCACAAATGATATTGCCTTCTCTCACAATCACAGCTCCATCGTGTAAAGGTGTGTTGGGATAAAAAATAGTTGACAATAAATCACTATTAAGCATTGCATTCACTGGAAATGCACTGTTAATAAACTCATTCATAGAAGTATTTTTCTCAAATGTGATAAGTGCACCAATTTGTCTTCTACTTAAATGATCTACAGCTTGAATAACTTCTACTTTAATAGGATCTTCTATTTTGTTGTTTAATTTTTTAAATATTTTAAATCCAATTAAATCAACCACCAATGAAACCTCAGTTTGAATTAATATAACAACCATTAAAGCAACGGGAAATCCCTTAACAACAATCTCAAAAGCAGGGACTCCATCTATGATTCCTGTCATAAAAGTCCAAATAAACAAAGCAACTATGAGCAACTTAAAAAAACGATAAATCGGACTAATCGTTTTCGATTTAACCAAAATTGTAAATATCGTCAATAAATAGATATTTATCACTAAAATATCAAATTCGCCCATAATATCACTCCTAATTACATTATAGCATAAATTTCATAAGCATTTAAAGACATAAATATAGTTTTTTTATGATATCTTAGTAATATGTAGATTATTTATATAAAAGAACTATTTCTCACTTTATTTTTGTTCTAAATTATAATCTTTTTTTCTTCTATCGCTAAAGTAAGCGATTTGCAATAAAAAGCATAAAAAAAGAATTAAATCAAGCCTTAAAAAAGAATTGTTTATAAGGTATAATGATTTTAATCAACTTTTAATGGAGGCCTGTCACTATGATCAAATATGAAGAATCGTTTATTAAAAAAATCAATCAAGACATTAGAAATTATTTCCCTCATCTTTTTGAAATTACTCCTGATATGGAAAAAACCTTCGAGGGTGTTTCTAGGCTTGTTATGCTAGACCGTTATACACAAAAAGATTTAACACTCCAATCATTAAGTATTGGTGATGTAGTCATCACTGTTGTAAAAAACGATCCAAAATTTCCTGCTCGTGGGATTGGACGTGTTGTTGATATCAAAAAAGACAATGTCACAATCAAACTTGAAACTGGATTTATCGCAAACGCTGAAGATGCAGACGAAGATGGTTGTGTTATTAGAAATATTCGACAATTAGATAAACCTTTAGAATTATATTTTGAGCAAATCGCAAAACGTTTAGCACATCACCTTGGCGAAGACGAACCAAATGAAATAATAAATGATTTCTATGAAGAAATTTCTAATCTTAATTTGGTTCCTGCAGGTCGTGTATTATTCGGCGCTGGAAGCAATACAAATGTTACGTATTTCAATTGTTTTGTTATGCCATTTATTCATGATTCTCGTGGTGGGATTAGTGATCATCGTAAACAAGTTATGGAAATTATGAGTCGTGGTGGTGGAGTTGGAACTAATGGTTCTACTTTACGTCCTAAAAACGCGCTTGCAAAGGGTGTTAATGGTAAATCTAGTGGAGCGGTCAGTTGGCTTCATGATTTATCTGAACTTACCCACTTGGTTGAACAAGGTGGTTCTCGTCGTGGAGCACAAATGATTATGCTTTCAGACTGGCATCCAGATATTATTGAATTCATTATCTCAAAAATGCAAAATCCTAAAATCCTACAATTTCTAATCGAAACAATTAAAGAACCGTTAATTGTCAATGCTGCGAAATCAAAATTAAAATTTATACCCTTAAGTGATTCTGAAATACAAATCAACGAATATATATTAGAACAATCAAAAGTGAACCCTGAAGCATTTACAAAACAAATTGTTGATTCAGCTTTTGAAAACATTAATAAAGGTGGTCATTACGAAGTCAACAATCCTGATTTCCTTACTGGAGCCAATATCAGTGTCGCAATCACTAAAGAATTTATGGATGCAGTAGAAAAAGATGAAACTTATAATCTTCGTTTTCCTGATATCGATTCTTACAAAGGTGATATGAAAGATGTTTATGATAAAGAATGGGTTGTTTCTGGAGATGTTCGTGAGTGGGAAGAAAAGGGATATGGTGTAAAAACCTATCATACCATTAGGGCAAAAGAATTATGGAATTTAATCAATATTTGTGCAACTTATTCTGCAGAGCCTGGTATCTTCTTCATTGATAATGCAAATGATATGACAAATGCCAAAGGGTACAATCAGAAAGTTGTTTGTACAAATCCATGTGGAGAACAACCTTTAGCACCGTATTCTGTTTGTAACTTAGCTGCATTAAACTTGGCAAATATGGTCGATAAAGAACAAAAAGAAGTCACTTGGGATAAACTATCCCAAACGATTAAAACAGCCATTAGAATGCAAGATAACGTGATTGATAAAACACATTATTTCTTAGATGAGAACAAAGAACAAGCTTTAGGTGAACGTCGTATCGGATTAGGGATTATGGGATTACATGATCTACTAATTTGGACAAACAAGCGCTATGGATCAAAAGAAGCAAACGAACTTGTTGATCAATTATTTGAATTTATCGCAGTAAAAGCATATGAAGCTTCCATTGAAATTGCAAAAGAAAAAGGTTCATTCCCATTCTTAGAAGAATATGGAAGTAGAGAACAATTCTTACAAAGTGGTTATATGCAAAAAATGCCAGAACATATTCGTGAAGGTGTTTTAGAACATGGAATTCGAAATTCACATCTACTAACAATTGCACCTACAGGATCTACAGGAACTATGGTCGGTGTCTCTACTGGTTTAGAACCATATTTTGCATTTACATACTTTAGAAGTGGACGTTTAGGGCAATTTATTGAAGTCAATGCACCAATTGTTGATGAATACTTAGCCGCACACCCAGAAGCTACTAAAGCAAAATTACCAGATATCTTTGTTAGTGCAATGGAACTAAAACCTGAAGAGCATGTTGATGTTCAATGTATTATTCAAAATTGGGTTGACTCATCTATATCAAAAACAGTCAATGCACCAAAAGGATATTCAGTAGAAGAAGTTGAACAAGTATATATGCGCTTATATGATGGTGGCGCAAAAGGTGGAACGGTTTATGTTGATGGATCAAGAGATTCACAAGTATTGACTCTTTCAAAAGAAGAAAAAGAACATAAGCGTACACCAAAACAAGTTGATATTGCAGAACTAGGTGTGGATGTAGCCGAAGAGAAGAAAGAGAAGAAAGAACCTAAAACAAAAGGATTACGTTCTGATCGACAAGACCGAAACATTGGTGTTGAAGCAGGTGACATATGCCCTATTTGTTTAGAAGGAACTGTTGAAGAGTTTGGCGGATGTAATACCTGTACCAATTGTAATGCGCAATTGAAATGTGGACTTTAAATGGGTGAGATTTTCTCACCCATTTTTCTTAAACTAATGTTATACTAGGATGTAAAGAGGTGGTACAATGAAAAAAACGCTCATTGTTGGTGGTTTTTTACAAAACACTAAACATATTCCCTATTTAATGGAAGAACTTAAAAATTTGGCAGAGGCTTCATATTTAGAAGTACTTGATCAAGAAACACAAATGTTAAAATCTCCTAATCCAAGATATTACATTGGTGATGGAAAAGTTAACGAACTTAAAACGCTCATAACGGCCCACAATATAGACATCGTAGTTTTCTATAATGAGTTATCTGGATCACAATTACGTAACCTTGAAGAAACACTTGAAGTGTTTGTCATGGATCGAACAATGTTGATTTTAGACATCTTTGCATCACGTGCAAAATCAAAAGAAGCAATGACACAAGTAGAAATTGCTCAACTCGAATATCTAAAACCACGATTAATGCAAATAAAAGGTCAGTTAAATCGACAACAGGGGGGTATTGGTTCACGTGGTCCTGGAGAGAAAAAACTCGAGCTTGATCGACGAAAAATTGACGCTGATATCCAAAGATTAAAAAGTGATTTAGATTCGACAAAACAAACTCGTGAGTTGCAGCGTAAAAAAAGAATCCAGTCACAATTAAAAAA
>DFNN01000025.1:0-11517 GCA_002376065.1 Caryophanales bacterium UBA3566 | reverse complement strand
ATGGCTTATGATGAGAAACTTGTTTTTGAAAAAGATATGTTGTTTGCAACGCTTGATACCGCAACTAGACATATCGAAATTGATAAACAAAAACCTTTTTTACTTACTGATACAGTAGGATTCGTCTCCGATTTACCACATAAACTAGTTGAATCGTTTTTATCTACATTAGAAGAAATAACATATATGGATTTATTGATTCATGTAATAGATGCCTCAAGTCCTTTTTTAGAAGAGCAACTGGCAACAACAAATCAAACATTAGATGAACTTGGCATTAAAGATATTCCAATTCTTTATGTTTACAATAAAATTGATAAGTTGGATGAATCTATCCATGCAAGTAGTTATCCGAACATTTCTATTTCCGCTCTTGATCCAATTGATATTCAGCTATTACTTGATAAGGTTGCAGAAATGTTGTTCAAAGAAGATAAAGAAGTAACATTATTAATTCCATATAAAGATGGTGATGTTGTATCTTATCTAAACGAAAATGCTGTAATCATTGAGCAAACGCATGTTGATGAAGGAACAGTTATCAAGACAAAATTATCTCCAGAACTATTAAAAAAATTCGCACAATATAAAAACACAACCAGCAAAGATTAATTTGCTGGTTGTGTTTTTAAATATTCTCTATATTGTTCTACTAAACTATCTAACTCTTTTTTTGTATGAACACTTGTCATTTCCCTTTTCACATACGTCGCACCTTTCATCCCTTTTACATACCAAGCTGCATGTGATCTCATTTCAAGAAGAGCCAATTTTTCCCCTTTCAACTCAACCAAACGATTCGTATGATCAATAATCTGTTTTAGTTTATCTTCAT
Organism: Caryophanales bacterium UBA3566; assembly: GCA_002376065.1. Classification (GTDB taxonomy): domain Bacteria; phylum Bacillota_I; class Bacilli_A; order Izemoplasmatales; family Izemoplasmataceae; genus UBA3566. Next base: position 10,682 of record DFNN01000025.1, on the reverse strand, counting down.
CAGTAGTAAAGGATTGGTATGTTCCTTTCTCTAAATACTCCACTGTTTGTGATACCAACCAAGGATTTCCTAAAACGCCGCGTCCAATCATTACTGCATCTACATTGGTTTCGTCAAGCATTCTTTTTGCATCTTCAGGTGTTTTGATATCACCATTTCCAATTACAGGAATAGAAACTGCTTCTTTCACATCTTTTATGATTGAATAATCAGCCTTGCCTGAGTACATTTGGCTTCTTGTTCTTCCATGTATTGCGATTGCTTTTGCTCCAGCTCTTTCACAAATCAATGCTATTTCAACCGCATTAATCTGATGGTGATCCCACCCTGTACGCATTTTTATTGTTACAGGCTTTTTTACTGCTTGGACAATCGACGCTACGATATCATAAATTTTCTCAGGATGAAGCAATAATCTTGACCCTGCACCACTTTTGACTACTTTAGATACTGGACAGCCAAGATTAATGTCAATAATGTCACAGTTAGATTGCTCATCAATAATCTTTGCGGCCTTCACCATTGTCTCCACTTCTGAACCGAACAATTGCATTGTAATCGGATGCTCATCTTCAGCTACTTCAATCATTTTCAATGTTTTTTCATTGTGAAAATTTAAAGCCTTATCACTGACCATTTCAGCATAAATCAATCCAGCGCCTTCCTCTTTTAAGATTGAACGAAAAGCCTGATTTGAAATTCCTGCCATCGGAGCAATAACCACTTTGTTTTTTATTTCTATATCGTCAATTTTAAACATATTATTCACTCCTTAAATACTTAACTATTGTACAGAAATCTCTTGAAAAAAGCAATCACTTTGGTTTTCAAAGTCTAAAAATATGATATAATACCTTCAGGTGATAAAAATGAAAGATTATTTAGTAAAAGCATACGCCTTTGAAGGTACTGTTAGAATATACGCAGCAAATACAACAAATTTAGTTAGCCACGCACAAGAAATCCATGATTTATGGCCAACAAGCGCAGCCGCACTTGGAAGACTTTTAACTGGTGGAGTCATTATGGGTGCAATGTATAAAAAAGATGATGAACTAACAATAAGACTTGATGGTGATGGTTCAATTGGTGGTATGGTTGTAACAACCAACGCGCATGGAGATGTGAGAGGTTATGTCTCGAATCCTCATGTATTCTTACAATACAATTCAGGGAAATTAAATGTAGGGCAAGCTGTAGGAAATGGGCAAATACATATCACAAAAGATTTAAAAGTAAGAGATATGTTTACTTCTAGTTCAGAAATTCAAACTGGTGAAATTGCTGAAGATTTAGCTTACTATTTTACTGTCAGTGAACAAATACCAAGTGCTGTAGGTTTAGGTGTTTTAGTAAACGACGATAATTCAATCATCGCAAGTGGAGGATTTATTTTACAAATCATGCCTGGTTGTAAAGAAGAAACCATTCAGCTCATTGAAGAAAGAATTTCACAAATTAAGCCTGTATCTCAAATGATTGAAGAGGGTTTAACTCCTGAGAATATCATTGCAGAAATCACAAAAGGAGATCATCAATTTTTAGAAGAACTCCCTTTAAAATATACCTGCAATTGCTCAAGAGAAAAATTTGAAAAAGGATTAATTTCTTTAGGAGAAGAACAACTAACAGAAATTCTTCAAGAAGATGGACAAATAGAAACAAATTGTCATTTCTGTAACACAAAATATCATTTTAACAAAGAAGAAATCAAATCATTGATAGAAGAAACAAAATAGACTTCACTTTATTGAAGTCTATTTTTTTCTACATTAAATCTCAAAATAATCTCACTGATTGTTATATCTTGATTGATTAGCATTTCAGACTCGCAAGAAAAAGCACCACAAACATTCCCAAACAATAAAGCATATTCTAAATTTTTGCTTTTCAAATATTCATAGATAAATCCGACAACAAATGCATCACCTGCACCATTTGAATCCACCATTTTGATACCTTTAATTGCTTCTGACGAAATTACTCTATTTTCGTCATCCATCCCTAAAGCACCTTCTTTATTACAAGTTATTACAGATGTTTTTAAATTATATTTAGTTAATGAATCTTCTAAGAAATCCACTTGGTTTTTTAGATAAATACAACTTGAAAAAAGATAAGAACCAACATCTAAAAATACTTTGTGATACTCAGAATCTAAATCATAATCGTGCAAATCAACAACGATCTTTTCTTTATATGGATAAAGCCGTGGTATCAATGGTTTGCAAAATGAGTTGATGTTTAAAAATATTATGTCTGCCTCTTGTAACATTTTATCTGTGACTACTTTATTAATGTTGTTTACATCTTCTGGAAAAGATGTAAATATACTTAATCTATGATTCTCTCCATGCATAATATTGGTATGCTTTTCAGTCACATTGGTTTCCAAAATAACAGGATGAATTTTGTTTTTAACTAGTGTTTTATTAATGAAATCATAATCTTCTTTTGCAGCCTGACAAACAAGGGTTGTGTTGGTACTAAGTTTTGACATCATCAAAGCCTTACCTACTCCAGTACCACCAATTTGTTCGGTTTTTTTCTTTGCGAATATAGACATATCTGAAGATATATGTTTGATTTCAGGTGTATATATTAATGTATCAATGCTCACTCCACCAATAATCAATGCGTTCATTAGGTCACCTCATAAGCTTATTTATCATGTAACTATCATAACATAGAAAATGCAATTTACAGAAGACTGTAAATTGCATTTTTTTACATCAATTTTAAATATTTATTCAATTCCCATTCTGTAACACTTGTTCTAAATTCATCCCATTCTCTTTGTTTGGCTGAAACAAAACGCTCAAATACATGAGGCCCAATCGCATCTTTAATAACATCACTTTTTTTCAATTCTTTAACGGCATCTTTCAAATTTTCAGGTAAATTTTGAATACCCATAGCTTCACGCTCTTCACGAGTTAACTCATAAAGATTAATGTAGACTCTTTCAGGACACTCTAACTTTTTCTCAATACCTTCTAAGCCACTAGCCAAAATAGCTGCCATAGCCAAATATGGATTGGTAGAAGGGTCAACACTTCTAATTTCTGTTCGTGTTGCTTTTCCTTTTTTTGCAGGTATACGGATCATCGCACTACGGTTTGCATCACTCCATGATACATAACATGGTGCTTCATATCCTGGTATTAATCGTTTATATGAATTGACAGTTGGATTGGTAATCGCGGTAAATGATCGTGCATTTTTTAAAATCCCAGCAATCCAATATTTCGCAATATCGCTTAACCCGATTTCACCATCTGGATCATGAAATGCATTTCTTCCATCTTTATCTGTTAAAGAACAGTTTGTGTGCATTCCTGATCCATTGATATTCGAGATTGGTTTTGGCATAAATGTTGCGTGGAGTCCATGTCGTTTAGCGATATTTCTTACAACAAGTTTAAATATTTGTAATTTATCACTTGCTTCTAAAGCATTATGAAATTCAAAATTAATTTCATGTTGCCCTGGCGCAACCTCATGATGCGAAGCCTCCATATTGAACCCGATTTTTTCTAATTCTAAGACAATATCTCTTCGACAATCTTCAGCCCCATCTACTGGTGCAAGATCAAAATATCCTCCATTGTCATTATACTCCATTGTAGGTTCTCCTCTATCATCAAGCTTGAAAAGGAAAAACTCTGGTTCCAATCCGATATGAAAGTGTTTAAATCCCATTTCTTCCATATGTTCCATATTACGTCTTAACACATATCTAGGATCACCGATAAATGGTTCACCATTTGGTAAATAAACATCACAGATTAAAATCGCTACTTTACCGTAAGTTGTATGTTCCCAAGAAGATATCATCCATGTATTTAAATCCGGATATAAGTACATATCCGCTTCTTGAATACGCACAAATCCATCAATTGAAGATCCATCAAACATTACTTGGTTATCTAATGCGTCTTCAAGTAATCTTGATGGAATTTCAACATTCTTAATCACACCATGAATATCTGTAAAACATAAGCGAATATATTTTACATTTTCTTCTTCGACTTGATTCATAATCATTTCTTTCGTAATCAATTCTTTCATTTTTCTCTCCCTTAATTTTATTAAAAAGGTGTATACCCACTACTGGGTATACACCTTTGTTTTTTATCAATATTTTTTAATTAGACACCGTTGTCTTTACTATATTAATAGCAAGAAAATCAATCAATGTCAATCTTTTCTTCAATGATAAGGTTTACAATGTCTGATTTTTTACATCGTTTGTCCATTGCTGCTTTTTGAATCCAATTGTGTGCATCAATTTCTGACAACCCTTTTCCCATTAATATTCTCTTTGCCTTTAGATTGTTTTGGATATCCCTTAATTTTAAACTTGTTTCCTTCAACTCACGTTTTAGCACTCTGACTTCTCTTTGCCACTTAAAAATAGTGAGTAGAATACTTGGCAAAGTTTCAATCACACTAACTTTAGAAACCAACAAAAAATAGGGATCATTTATCAAATTATGAAGATCAGTAATATTTGACTGATGATGTATATACACCAGCACAATTTGCTTTTCTAAGACAATTTGTTCTAAAACACGACTTGGAATTTTGGGACGTTGCTCACTGCTAACAATTAAAAAATCATACCTTATCAATACTATTTTATTGATCTGTGAAATCAAATCTCCTTTGATTTGATGTGATTGCAAACTCCTTAATAACTGCTTATTAAGTTGTTCAGGTCCCTGTAATATCGCAACATTCATATCATCACTCCTTTGTGATGGGGGTTGTTTAATAATTTAAAGGGTATTTGGTTGTTAAAATTTTAACAGTATCTTTTACTTTTTGCAAGGTTTCTTCATTTTCCGGATTCATTAATGCTTCATAAAGGGCTTCTGCGATGGTTTTCATATCTTCTTCTTCGAATCCTCTAGTAGTTATCGCTGGAGTTCCTAAACGGATACCACTAGTGATAAATGGCTTTTCTTGATCGTTTGGAACGGTGTTTTTATTACACGTAATATGTACCGTATCTAATAGTTCTTCTGCTTCTTTACCAGTTAATCCAGTCAAAGATTTCACTTCTACAAGTACAATATGATTATCTGTTCCATTTGAAACAACATGGAATCCTAAATTGATGAGTTCTTGAGCAAGTCTTTTTGCATTCTTTATTACTTGGGTTTGATACTCAACAAATTCATCAGTAAGGGCTTCTTCAAAAGCAGCTGCTTTTGCAGCAATGACATGCATTAAAGGTCCACCTTGAATACCAGGAAACACTGTACGGTTGATTTGTTTATATAAGTCAAAATTATTGGTTAAAATTATTCCTCCACGAGGACCTCTAAGTGTTTTATGCGTTGTTGATGTAACAATATCTGCATAATCACATGGATTTTGATGAAGCTTCGCTGCGACCAACCCTGCAATATGTGCCATATCTACCATTAATTTTGCGCCTACAGTGTCTGCTATTTCACGAAAACGAGCAAAATCAATTTTTCTTGCATAAGCACTTGCTCCAGCAACGATTAATTGTGGTTTTTCTTCCTTCGCAATACGCTCTAATTCGTCATAATCAATCATTTCTGTTTTTGCATCTACACCATAACTAACAAATTCATAGTCAATCCCACTAAAATTCAAAGGATGCCCATGGGTTAAATGTCCCCCATGATCCAAACTCATACCCAGTACTTTATCTCCATGATTCAATAATACACGGTATGCGCCCATATTTGCTGTTGATCCACTATGTGCTTGCACATTAGCGTATTTCACATTAAATAGTTCCTTTAACCGATTACGCGCCAAATTCTCAGCAATATCAACAAACTCACATCCTCCATAGTATCTTCTACCTGGATAACCTTCTGCATATTTATTGGTTAACACACTTCCTTGTGCTTCAAGAACTGCTTTACTAACAAAATTTTCACTTGCAATTAGTTCTATATGTGATTCTTGGCGATTTCTTTCTAACATAATTGCATCATATAATTCTTGATCTTGTTTTCTTAAATTTTCCATCTTATTACCTCCTTTATTTTATATCTGTAATTGTAACTTTGTAAGGTTCCTCAAAATGAACATAAACCTTTTCTAACTCACTTGTTGGTAGATTTTTACCAACATAGTCAGCACGAATAGGCAATTCACGATGACCTCGATCAATTAAAACTGCAAACTGTATTTTACTAGGTCGTCCCAAATCAATGATCGCATCCATTGCGGCTCTTGCTGTTCTACCGGTAAAAAGCACATCATCACAAATAATCACTACTTTATCTTTTACATCTATATCCAGTTTGATTTGTTTGGCAATATGCTCAACATCGTCTCGATAATAGGTAATATCAAGTTCGTATAGTGGAATTTCAATTTTCTCATATTGCTTAATATTATCGTATATCATTCTTGCCAAAGGCATTCCCTTTTGCAATATACCCAATAAAACAACACTTGATAAATCTGCATTCTTTTCAATGATTTCATGAGAAATTCTTCTTACTGTACGGACTATTTTTTCATGATCCATAATTTGTTTCATTCGTTCACCTCTTTTCATACAAACATATTGTATATAATTTAGATTATAATGTAAACACTTTCTTAAAAATGTTATAATAATTATGGTGATACTATGTCGAAAAGTGTTAGAGACTTTATTTTATCTCTCATATTGGTTGTTTATACAACTGTGATGATCTTATTTTTTCAAGATAAATTTATCGAATTATTTCCTGTAATTTATCCTTTAGCAGGGTTGTATTTTGCGTACAATAGTCTATCGATTTATGTTCCTACAATTAATGAATTTGCAGGATCGAAAAAGCCATTTACCTATTTTTATAAACCCTCAAAGACAGTCACATTAAATAAAGATATTATTCATGAAGATCAACGTAATGCGGTACTCATTTTTATACTTTACTTTTCATCATTAACATTGATTGGATGGTTTATATCAAATTACTTTTCTCAACCTTTTATTTTCATATTTCTCCTATTTTTACTCCTTAATTTAGCAGATTATGTTTGTGTATTAATATGGTGTCCATTTCGAACAATATTTTTAAAAAATAAATGTTGTACGACATGTCGAATCACCAATTGGGATCGATTGATGAAATTTTGGATATTACTATTTATCCCTCATCTAGTTTCCTATATTCTTTTTTGTATTGGTTTGTTTATCTTTGTCCATTGGGAGATATCTATTTATAAACATCCAAAAAGATTTTATGCGGCTAGTAACGAAATGCTTAGATGTTATCATTGCGAAAATATGAAGTGTAAAAAATAAGAACCGAGGATGATGACCTCGGTTCTTATTTTATTGATAAGCAATCTATATTTTTTTAAGCAGCGCTAATAATAAAGAATATTATAAACAAGAATGATAAAACATACATAATTGGGTTTACTTCGCGCCAACGTTTTTGTGCAACCATGATAATTGGATAGAAGATAAATCCAACAGCAATTCCTGTAGCGATTGAATATGTTAAAATCATAAATACTATTGTTAAGAATGCTGGCACAACGATTTCTTTTTTGTTCCAATCAATTTCTTTTAATTGTGAAATCATTAATGCTCCAACCATTACAAGAGCCATCGCAGTTACTGGGCTATATACTATTGCATCTCCAAAATCATTAACGTCAACTACTACACCATTTACAATACTTAATAAAGGATAGACGAGCAATGACAACAAGAACAATACAGCAACAGTAACACTTGTTAAACCAGTTCTTCCACCTTGTTCTATCCCTGTTGCTGATTCGATATATGACGTAACATTAGATGTTCCCAATAAAGCACCACTCATTGTACCAATTGAGTCTGCTATTAAAGCTCTATCTGAACCAATAAGTTCTCCATCTTCATCAATTAATCCAGCTTGATTTCCAACTGCCATTAATGTACCAGCAGTATCAAAGAAATCTACAAACCACAAGGCAAAAATGATTCCAAACACTTCTGGGTGTTCAAATAATTCACCAAATCCACTAAAAGCAGCAAATGCAGTAATTTTTGTTCCCTCAAATAAACCACCCATTGCATCTGCATTATATGCTGGCATAAAATCAACACCTAATGCTCCCAATATTACTCCAATAATTGCTGTTGCAACTATTGCTATAATCAAAGAAAACTTATTTCCCATACTATAAAGAATGACAACTAAAATAATTCCAAATACTCCTAGTAACACAGTTGGATGCCCTAAGTCACCTAATGCGACCAATGTAGCTGGATCATCAACTATAATTCCGGCATTCACCAATCCAATAAAGGTGATAAAGAATCCAATTCCTGCTCCTACAGCGTACTTTAATCCTTGTGGAATTGCATTAATTATTTTCTTTCTCAATCCTGAAATAGAGACTAGGAAAAATAAAATACCCGAAATCAATACTGCCGCTAATGCAGCTTGCCAAGAAAGGCCATAAAAGAATACAATCGTATAAGTGAAAAATGCATTCAATCCCATACCTGGTGCTAGTGCAACTGGATAATTTGCATACAATCCCATCACTAACATTGCAATTGCTGCCGCAACAGCTGTCGCAAAGAACACTCCACCAATTGGCATTCCTGTAGCTGAAAGCATAAATGAGTTAACCGGCAAGATGTATGCCATTGCTAAGAATGTTGTTAATCCCGCAAGTAACTCAGTACCAACTTTTGATCCTCGTTCTTCAATCTTGAAATAAGTCTTCAAAAATTCCATTAAAAAAATCCTCCATTTTTTTTATTTTGGTTAGCACCAAACAAAAAAGGGAGAATTCTCTCATCGTTTTTGTATTACGTACCATAGTCCCGACATTTAAGGTGTCAGGGTAGAGACAATCGAACCCTATTTCCGATCATATATAGTACCAACCTTCTTTATCATATCAAAAGAAAAATAATTTAGCAATAGCATGAAAACACTTACAAAATTATAATTTAGGAAGTAATACTTTTTTGGTGAATCGATTCATTCCAAATATTGTTAATAAGAACAATATTAGAATTATAATTGCACTCACCATCCAAAAAGCAGTTGGTAAAAGTAAAATCAAGACATCATCATTGTATAACAACCAATCATCGTTTGTAAAAAATAATTCATGAAATACTCGAAAAGCAGTATTGAAATCAATAATGAACGCACTTCCCAATACCAATGAAAACAAAATAGGCCCCTTGTGGATATTCTTTAGTGTATCTGCCAATAGTTGCTTATTTTTTTTATATAAATAGACGAGTAAAGTGCCCCCTATCACAAGAGAAGCAAGCGCTGTAATTCGCAACATAGTATACAAATTCTTTACATCAACCATATGACGTATTTCAATAGGTCTCATGATTGTAGTTGGATCATCTTCCGTTGCACCAAACTCTAAATCGTCATAACGATAATTCAGATACCCCATTATACGATCAATTGCGTAATCGTGATCATACTCAATTTGATCATGTGTAGCATATAATCCTTTAGACAATTGTAAATATGGTGAAGTAGTTAGCAGTGAAGCAAAAAAGATTAATAAGAAAAACGGTATTGTAATATATATCGTTACTTGAATTATTCGATTTATTATTGACATTTATTTCACCAATCCCACTCTTTTATATATTTCTTCTACATTGCGTAAATAGAAATGAATATCAAAACATGCTTCTATTTCATTAACACTTGTATGCTTTATAATAATATCGTTTTTCAATAGAAGTTCTTTAAACGATTGTTGATTATGATAACTCTCCATTGCGATTTGTTGCACCAAATCATACGATTCTTCTCTACTAAATCCTTTACGGATTAACAAGTTTAACACTTGTTGTGAAAAAATAATGCCGTTTGTTTGATAGATATTCTTCATCATTTGATCTTCAAATACAGTTAATTTACTCAACGTATTACGGTATCTATTCAATGCGTAATCAAGAATCATTAACGCATCTGGAAAAATCACTCTTTCTACAGATGAATGGGATATATCACGTTCATGCCATAAAGCAATATTTTCTTGCGCTGTCATCATATAACCTCGCAATATTCTTGCAATACCACTAATGTTTTCTGATGCGATTGGATTTCTTTTATGAGGCATCGCACTTGACCCTTTTTGACCTTTACTGAAAAATTCTTCTACCTCATGCACTTCTGTACGTTGAAGGTGTCTAATTTCAACAGCTATTTTTTCAAGAGAACTTCCAATTAATGACAAGACACTCATATAATGAGCATGCCTGTCACGTTGTAATACTTGCGTCGAAATATTGGCTGAACCAATCTTTAAATATCGACAAATATTGTCTTGCACACTTGGACTTACATTCGCAAAATTACCTACTGCTCCACTGATTTTGCCAATTTCTATTTCCTTACGAACACTATCAAAACGTTTAATATGTCGACTAAACTCATCATACCACAAAGCCCATTTTAAGCCGAAAGATGTAATATCTGCATGAATACCGTGGGTTCTTCCAATGATAGGAACGTCTTTATATTTCAACGCTTGTTTTTTCAACATAACTTGAAATGAAAGTAAGTCTTCCATGATTATATTGTTGGCTTTTTGATAGATAATCGCATTTGCAGTATCAACAACATCTGTCGAAGTTAATCCATAATGTACCCACTTCTTTTCATCACCTAATGATTCACTTACACATCTAGTAAACGCAATGACAT
>DFNN01000083.1 GCA_002376065.1 Caryophanales bacterium UBA3566 | reverse complement strand
TCTATAACTTTTCAATATCTTCAAAATTTAATTCTACAGGCGTTTTACGTCCAAACATATCCACCAAAACAGTCAACTCTTGTTTTTCCGCTTCGATTTCATCAATTGTACCAATTTGTCCATTAAAAGGTCCAGTAACAACACGCACTTTTTCTCCTAATTCAACATTCATCTTAGGTACTTCCATCAATCCACATTTTTTCAAAATTGGATTAATTTCTTCCGGCGGCAACGGAACAGGTTTTGTTCCTCCACCACTTGATCCTAAAAACCCAGTAACACCAGGAGTGTTACGAACTACGAACCAAGAATCATCTGTTACAATCATTTCAACAAAAACATATCCAGGAAAAATTTTAACCATTTTCTCTTTTTGCGTTCCATCTGGTTTACGTTCAATTTGAATTTCTTCAGGAATCACGATTTGAGACAATAAATCTTCCATTTGCATTGATTCAATACGACGTTGTAAATTAATCTTAACTGAATTTTCGAACCCAGAGTATGTTTGTACAATATACCATCTTCGTTCGTTTTCCATAATTACGCCCCTATGGTATTCAACCAAATAAACAATGGGTTAAATACAGATTCGTAAAGAATAAAGAACAATCCAATAACAATAATAAATCCAAATACACGTGCAGAATGATTTGCGATCACTTTTTTTGTCGGCCAAGATACTTTGCGCATCTCAGCAAAACTTGGAATGAAGAACGGTGCAACTGCCAATAAAAAAGACACAACACCAATTAGAATTACAAATATTGAGAAAATTGTAATTTTTAGTTGAGAATTAAAAATCCATAAATCTGTATATCGGATTTCAAGTACTCTACCTTCCACTAGATAAACACCTAGTACAATAACAATCGCTCCCAAAACTCCAAGTAGCATACGCTCAAATGGGTATTCTTTACGTAAGATTTCTATTACTTTGTTTGATTTTTCTTCTACTTTTTTTGCCATGATATTCTCTCCTATTTACTCTCTTTATGAAGTGTATGTTTATCGCAATTTTTGCAATATTTCTTCATTTCGAGTCGATTTTTCTCTTCACTTTTCTTATACGCTGTGTAATTGCGTGACAAACACACTTCACAGATTAGAATAACTTTTTCTCTCATTTTTTATCACTCTCTTGCAAATATATAATTTAACAAAAAACACTCTCTTTGTCAAGTTATCTTTGTTTGAAATGCGATTTTATCTTCGATTTCGCACGATGTAATGAATTATAGACAACTTTTTCATCAAGTTTGTAGGTTTTTGTTATATATTCAACGCTAAAATTTTGAACTTCTCTTAAAGTATATACCATATATTCCAAATTTGTAAGGATTTTTTCAATATCTCTTAAGATCAGTTCTTTATAACCATCATTTTTCGGTGTATGATGCATCGTTTCATAGATGATCCACTCATACTCCTGGTAGATTTCATTTCTTCTTACCTCTTTTGTTACAGTACTAATATAATACCGATGTAAATTTTGCTCAAAATAACGTGTAAATGTTTTATTGTACTTTTCATCGAATTTTCTCAAAGATTTCAACAAAATCATATGTGCTTCTTGCACCATATCATCATACTGATACTGTAAGTTGAATTGCATTATTTTTTTCGAAATTAATGGTTTGTATTTTTCAAACAACAGTGATAATGCTTCTTGATTACCTTCCTTTATGTAATCAATAATCTCATAATCATTGTGTTTGAACAATGTTAAATACCTCGTTTTTTAAATACTTCGTAAATCACAATTCCAGCGGATACGCTAGCATTTAAGCTATTTATGTGTCCCACCATCGGAATTTTCACATGGTAATCACACTTTTCTTTAACCAAACGGTGCATTCCTTTTCCTTCGCTACCAATCACCACACATAGTGAAGTGTTTGTATCGATATCACCGATTACTTGATCAGCAGAAGCATCTGCTCCAGTTACCCAAAATCCATTGTCCTTTAATTTATCAATGGTTTGAGATAAGTTTGTAACTTCAACCACATTAACATATTCAATTGCTCCTGTCGATACTTTCGCAACAGTCGCATTTAATTTTACACTTCTATTTTTTGGAATAATCACCGCATCTACTCCAAATGCATCCGCACTTCTCAATATCGCACCCAAATTATGTGGATCTTCCAAAGAGTCCAACATCACAAAGAATTTATGCTCCTTGTCGATATTTAAAACATCTTCTAATGACTTATAAGCATAATCATCCACTAATGCCCCAACTCCTTGATGAACACCCTCCAAGAGTTGATTCAACGCTTGTTTATCATGTATCTTTACTTTTATGTGCTTGTCATTAGCCAAAGACAAAACATCTTTGTTTGTTCCCTTTTGGATATATAGCTCATATATCTTACGTTTCGCATTAATTGCTTCAATTACAGTGTTTTTACCAATAATAACGATTGCCATCATTTCACATCCTTTTATATTTCTATCACAGTTTATCACATTCGGTCATAAATATCTATGAAAGTTGATTTATAAATGTTGAAAAAAAATTGCAGTGTAAGCGTTTTAATTGTATAATACAAAAAGAGGTGAGCTGATGAACAAAGAATTTGTCCTAAAACTACTCGAAAGAAACATCACAAAAACAATGGGTTGTACCGATATAGGTGTCGTAGGGTATATCGCGTCAATTGGTGCTTATGCTCTTAGAAATACCACCATTAAAAGTGTTGATTTATTAATGTCAGAAGAGCTATACAAAAATAGCGTCAATGTTGGTGTACCAGGACTTAGAAAAAGTGGTCTAGCAAGTGCATTAGCACTTGGAATTTTACTAAAAAAACCAAAGAAGCAACTAAGCATTTTCGAAAGTGTCACCAACGATGACATCGAAAAACTAGACGCGCTATTAGATACAATCGATGTCAACATATCCCATAAGAAATTTAATCATACTGTTCTTTATGAGGAGTTACATATGACCTCAATAGAGGGTGACACCATTCATATCATCATTGAAGATTCTTATGATAATGTTGTTCTTGTTGAACGGAACGGTGAACGTTTAAAAGAATATGATAAAAAAAGTTTTGTAGATCGTGTAAACAAATACAAGATACCAAAATATGAGGATATTTTCAATTTTGTTATCAAGGATGATTTTGAAGGATTAGACTTCTTATTTGAAACTGCTCAAATGCAATATGATAATGCTAGAAGAGCAATTAAAAATGAAGGTGGAGAGTATCTTGTTGAACATCTACGTAAACCACAAAAAGAATGTCTCTATGATCTATCCAACTTTTTACGCAAGCATATTGCAGTCCCTTCTAAAAAACGCATGCTCGGTGATGTATTCACAGTATACGGAGTAGCTGGAAGTGGAAATCTAGGAATCGGTACACTCGTAACGCCAATGTTTTTAGCAGACGCCCTAGATTTAGATACCCACAAACAGAAACAATTGGTCGTTTTATCATTCTTAACTAGTGTGTACATCAAACAAGAAATGAGCATCGTTACCGTATTATGTGGTACTGGACATGCTACAGGAGCTTCAAGTGCTGCAGTGACAGTTTTTGCAAAAAATGGTACAAAAGAAAACATCGAAGAAGCAATCAATCTTTACTTATCAACATCAATGGGCTTTGTTTGTGATGGTGCGAAGATGTCTTGTACCTATAAAGTATCCTTTGCCGGTATGAACGGTATGATTGCAGGGAAAATGGCACTAGACAATAGCGCTTTATGCGATGGTTTAGGACTTAATCATATCGATGTAGATAAAACCATTAGAAACCTTGGAAAATTAAACAACGAAATACTAAATAATGCAAATAAAGGTATCATAGAATTAATTTAAAAAAAAGGCTGTTTCGCATTGAAATCTTTATGATTTCTTGCCAAACAGTCTTTTTATTTTTTTACAATGCTTCGCTTATTGTTTTCCCTTGCATATGTAACTGAATATATTCTGGTCCCCCAGCTTTACTATCTGTACCACTCATATTGAATCCACCAAATGGTTGATATCCTACAATCGCCCCAGTACATTTTCGATTAAAATATAAATTACCTACATGAAATTCATTTCGAGCTTTTTCTAAATGCATACGATTATTTGAAATAACAGCTCCTGTTAATCCATACTCAGTATTGTTCGCAACTTCAAGTGCTTCATCAAAAGATTTGACTTTACAAATGCTCAAGACTGGACCAAAGATTTCTTCTTGCATAATTCTCGCATCAGGTGCCACATCGGCAAAAACAGTCGGAGAAACAAAGTATCCTTTAGAATCATCACTCTTTCCACCTGCTACCAATTTTCCTTCTTTTTTACCAACCTCAATATAGTTTGTCACCTTATCAAATGCTTTTTGATCAGTGAGTGGTCCAGTGAAATGTTTAAAGTTAGATGGATCACCATAAGTCAATTGCTTGGTTTTTTCAATCACCATCTCAACTACTTCATCATAGACATTTTCATGGATTATAGCACGTGAACATGCACTACATTTTTGTCCACTAAAACCAAACGAACTTTTAACAATCGATTCTGCGGCTAATTCTAAATCTGCATGATTATCTACAACAATTGCGTCCTTACCGCCCATTTCAGCAATGACTCTTTTTAGCCATTTTTGTCCTTTTTGCACTTTAGAAGCATTCTCATATATCGTTTGTCCTACAACTTTACTTCCTGTAAAAGAAACAAATCTCGTTTTAGGATGTGCCACCATATATTCTCCGATTTCTGGACCATCACCTGGAATAAAATTCACAACACCATTTGGTAGTCCAGCTGCTTCTAATACTTCCATAAATTTATAGGCGATCACTTGTGTTGTAATCGCTGGTTTCAACAACACAGTATTACCCGCTACAACTGCCGCAGTAGTCATCCCTGTTAAAATCGCAAGAGGGAAATTCCATGGAGTGATGATTGCGCCTACACCAAGAGGAATATATTTAAATTCATTACGTTCTAAATCTCTTCGAGAAAGAATTACTTTATCTTTTTCTTCTAGTTCAAGCATTTGTCTACCATAATATTCTAAGAAATCAATTGCTTCAGCCACATCAGCATCAGCTTCAATCCATGGTTTTCCTGCTTCTTTTGTCATTAAAGCACTAAACTCAAATTTACGTCTACGTAAAATAGCTGCCGCTTTAAATAACACATCTGCTCTCACATTAGCAGAAACATTCTTCCATGTTTCAAATCTCTCTAACGCAACTTCCATTGCCTTCTCTGCATTTTTAATATCTGCTTGATGTATTTTTCCAATCACTTCTTGATGATCTGCAGGATTTACAGAAACATAGAGATCATTGGTCATGACTCTTTCACCATCAATAATCAATAGATACGTCTTCCCTAAATACCCTTCTACTAATTTTAATGCTTCTTCATACTTTTCAATATTCTCTTTTTTAGAAAAATCTGTTAATGCTTCTGTTCGATAACTATAAATCGCCATAATAAACTCCCTTCTATACTACAGAATGTTCATATTCTGTCTTTGATTTACGCTTAAATCGATTGATGTGAAATTCCGCTAAATCAATCGTTGTTTCTTCATTCAAAATAACCTCACTAAGAAGCAACCCTGTCATTGGTGCAAACATAAAACCATGACCAGAAAATCCACAAGCAAGATAATACCCTTCTAATTGCTCTGTATCGCCTAAAATAGGTTGACGATCAGGACTACAATTGTAAGATCCTCCCCATTGTCTAATTACTCTTAAATCTCCAAGAGGTGGTAAAATATCAACCGCTGTCTGAGCCATTTCATCGAGAAATTGATGAGTACTTTTGATGTCATGATTGTGTTCCACATTTGGATCACTTCTCCCCATAATAAAACTACCATGAGGTACTTGTTGACAATAAATATTTTTGGCAAACGAAATCACCATTGGCCCTTGAATCTTTTCTGTCGGCTCTGTCACCAATATTTGATGATTTTCAGAATACACTGGGATATCAACACCCGCCATATCACCAACTTCTTTTGCGAATCCTCCTGCCGCATTGACAACTCTTGATGTTTTTACTTCTCTTTTTTCAGTAATGACCTTTTCAATTTTATGATTTTTTACAACAATATCTATCACCTTTTCATGATAGAAAAACAAAACACCCATTCTTTTTGCAGCATGATAATATGCATCTGTCATTAAAAATGGATTTAAATGTCCGTCAGTCGGACAGTAAGTAGCACTCACAAAAATCTTTTCATTTAAATGAGGAACAATCTCTAACGCTTCTTCTTTGGTTAATTTTCTTGAAGGGATACCCACACTATT
>DFNN01000123.1:3654-4066 GCA_002376065.1 Caryophanales bacterium UBA3566 | reverse complement strand
ACAGTTACTTCTTTTAAAGTTGTTGGAATTTCTTCACGTTTGACACCGGTAATGTCATAAGTGATTTCATTAAAAGAAATTTTCTTTTTGTTTAAAATATCTTT
This sequence comes from Caryophanales bacterium UBA3566, assembly GCA_002376065.1. Taxonomy (GTDB): domain Bacteria; phylum Bacillota_I; class Bacilli_A; order Izemoplasmatales; family Izemoplasmataceae; genus UBA3566. The sequence continues at coordinate 3,962 of DFNN01000123.1, read as the reverse complement.
AAAAGTCGCATGTAAACATCCAGCATATCCTCCTAAGAAGAACTCATAAGGAGCGAGATTTTTACCGGTAAAACTCATATCAGCTTTTCCGCTTCTACTTTCAACTATTCCTTCAGTATCTGAAGTGAAGGTTGTTTTTACATTGATTGCCATTCTTTCACCTACTATTATTTTTTGTTGTGTTCAGTGTATCGTATTTTACATTCCTCAATCAACTCTAATGCATCGATTTTGTCATAAAATTCTCCAACTTCGACAATTTTATTTTGTTGTAAATCTTTATATGTTTTGAAAAAGTGTTTGATTTC